>NZ_JBHMFT010000008.1:0-211849 GCF_051433195.1 Falsiroseomonas sp. E2-1-a20
GGGCGCGCACATCGCCTTGGTCAGCGCTGTCCTGGCTGGTGGCGCCATCGGACGCGCTCCTGAGCCGGAACCCGCTGGCGGTCCTCCGAGAGGGAGAAGAGTCAGGGGTTGCGACGGTGGCGGAGATGATCAGGCAGATGGAGATCGACGCCTATGGCTGAGGCAGCCGGTTACTATGCCTGACCCTGCGTACGACCGAGGAGCCGAAGCAGCGATGACGGCTGACAACGATATGCAGCCCGCCGAAACCGATGCAAGCGAGGCGCTTATGGTGGACGACGACCTCTACCTCGCCTCGCGCTAGTAGTAGGCCTTGATCGGTTCTAGGCCGGCCGCACGGGCGCGCTCTTCAATGGTGCGCAGCAATTCGCGCTTTTCCGCTGTGCGGAGCCGGCCCTTGTTCCGCAGGCGATCGACGTATTCAGGTGTGTAAACGATACCAGCGCGCTCAATCGCGGCCTCCACCTGCGCTGACAATTCATCAAGCGTGATGCGCCTCATTCTGTTTCGCCCCCGCTCTTAGCGATGGACTGGCGGCGCACCCCGCGCGCCGCTGCCTTGGCCTCTGGCTCATCCGACAAACCCGCCCGCGCAGCCTCGTACGCCCCGACCTGCCTGCCAAGCTCGGCGTAGTGGGCCTCAACCTGCGGACCGGGCCAATTCAACAGTAGATCGAGCCGACCAGCGGCTCGCGCATCTCGAACCTCGCGCAGCAACTCGGCGCCCGACGGGGCGGTCCTACCGGGATCAATCTCCGCGCGAAAGCGCCGAGAACGGTCAACCGCGGTCATGCGCTCGTCGGCCTCACCGCTCGGACCGCTCTCTTTAGAAATCGGCATCGCAGCCCGCTCCACTCGGCTCCGGTTCCGGCTCTTGCGCAGGCCGATCCTGCGCCAGCCGAGCCCGGAATGCGGCTACGGCATCAGCCCCAGGCACCTCTTTGAGCGAGACGCCGACACCCGACAACACGCCCGCCGCCCGCCGCTGACACCACCCGCGAAGGAGGTCGATCGGGGGATCAGCCACTGGCACCCTCCCCTCGATCCAGGCCGCAGCCTCTACAGGATCGCCATCTAAAGCATCGACCACCTCTCGCCAGAGAACCTCGTCAATAGGGTACATGCCAAACTGCGGGTCTTCACCGCTCAGCGCGCGGAGAGCCACGCGATAGGTGGCCATGCACAAGCCAGCGAGACCATCAACCCGGACCCACCGCTGCAGATGGCGTCTGTCATCGAGCACCACCCAATCCCAGCCGTCGTCATGGAACGCCGACGTGTAGTCACGAAGCCGTCTAGTTTCTTCGGCCGGATCTCCGCACTCCTCGGGCCACGCTGGTCTAGGGGTGAGGCGGTGTGAACCCAGCCAGGCCAGCACCTCGTCGCTCACCGTGGTGCTCGCCCCGCCCGCGCAAACTGGGTCCTCGTGCAGCAGGCTGATATCGAGGCCCTCAGCGGCAAGCTTCTGGACTAGCTCCTCCTGTTGCAGGGACCGACGCCAGAGCGACGCAACCACGATCCGAGCGCCTGCCAGCCGCGCCAGGCGATCGACCAGCCAGACCCCCTGCTCGTCGAATGACACGGTGAGCATGGCCTGCCTGCGGCTCTCCCAGGTTCCTTCGGCAAGCAGAGAGCGCGCGGCCGCATTGCGCTCATGCAGCCACCGACCTCGGGTCAGCAGCACCCCGTCGACGTCCATGAAGACTACCCGTGGCCTCATCCCCTCACCCGCCATCTGCCGGCCCCTCACCACTGAACCACCGAAGCACCTCAATCACCGGACGATCAACCCGCACAAGCTTGCCACCAGATAGGAGCAACAAGGAGCCGCCGTCGTCATCGGAACACACAGCAGGCAACGCAGTAGCGGCAATTCTGTGCACCCGGCCGTCTAAATCGCGGACGAGGACATAACGGCCAATCCGGCTTCCGCTTGGAGGGCTGTCCATGCCCCCTCCCCTACCCGCGCAACCGCCAGGGCTCGGCATGAAGCCGCACCTGATCAGCCGTGACATCTCGGGTGAGCCGACGCCGGCGCCGCCTCAGGTCACCTATCAAAAGCCGCAAAAGCCGGCGGTCCTCGAAGCGGCCGACCTCGCCGATAGGATGGCGATGCCGGATCCTCCAAACCTCACGGATCGCCTCGAAGATCAGCGCGATGGCTGCACGCTGCACTCCCGGTCGAGCCAGGACCGCGGACGGGATAGGCGGCAGGGTTGAGCTCGGGTGAACGGGAGGACGGGGCATGCCGCCATCTTAATGTTCCTGATGCGTTCTCGGCTACCCTGAAATTCGATCACACGGCCCGCCTCACCCGCTGTCAGCCGGGCCGGGTTTCAAGCCCCCCTACCCTACCGCACACCTCCTCCGCTTAGGCACACGTCCCGACCACGATCTGCATAGCGAGACTTCTGACCACATCGGCACCCTCTGGTGATCCGATGGCAAACTCCCGCGGGACCTTGCCTCCCAGTCCGGATATAGGCTGCAGCCACCATCGAGCCGCGCCGTCCTCCCCAAAGACAGATTTGACCGTCGCAGTGACCTCGGCGAGGGCCGGGTTCGCCGCATCTAGGGCGAAAAGCTCGGCGCTAAGACGCTCGACCTCATCCACCGCCGCCTTCAGTCGGGCCAGGATCTCTTCCGCCCGTGGCGCCCCGTCGCCCGCACACCCTCGATGATCTAGGTTGCCCATCATAATGACCGACGCCCTTCGCTGCTTCCTGGATATAGAAGCCTCCGGCCTCTCCGAGGACAGCTACCCCATCGAAATCGGCATTGCCCTCCCCTCCGCTCTTGGCGGCGGAGACTGGGAAATCCTGTTGCTGTCCTGGTTGATACGGCCAGCCGCAACATGGCTCGACAATCAGGACGCATGGAGCACCACAGCCGAGCAAGTTCACGGCCTGACGCTCGACCAGCTGCGGAGCGAAGGCTTCGATCCCGCCCGCGTCGCGCGCGAGATCGACCGGGCGCTCGGCGGACGCACGCTTATCGCGGACACCGGGCCAGCAGGTGCTGACGCCTTCTGGCTGAAGCGCCTGGCAGCGGCTGCCGGCCAGCCCTGGTCATCCTGCTCATGGCCAATCCAAATCCGGAGATCTGATTGCCGCCGCGGCACGCAGAACCGGCATCTCCCGCTCGCGCGTCGTCAGGATGATCCTGGCCGCACCTGAAGCAACCCACGCCGCCGCCGAAGATGCACACCGCGAGGCGTGGATGTGGTGCGATGCCATGTCCCCAGATGTGCCCCGGCAGACCATCTCCGACGCCAGCGCCTATCGCCGCCGGTGGCCCTCGCCACGGGTCCCGGCATAACGCCCGGCCAAACCGGAGGTATCTAGATCATGGCCCTGGTCCTCCAGAGGCGAGGTGAGGTTGCCGAACCTCAGCCAGCATCTTCTGCGCCATGCCGATCGAGACCATCCGCGCCTGGATAGGCCGCGCCCCACAGGCGGAACACCGAAGCCGCTCGCCCAACCTATCCGAGGAAAAGCTTGCCCCGAGCCTTGCCAGTAGGCGGACGGCCGAAACCGCAGTCCGTTTGCCGCATGCGCAGTCGATCACCGCCATACCGCGCGCGCCCGCCGCTATGATGCTCATTGCGGCCCGATAGCACAGCCGAACACGCTCCGAATCCCCCTTCTTTTCGCCGAAGGTCCGCGCCGGAAACGCCTAGCTTTCAATCGTGTTCTTTTTTTGTTCTTTGCTTCGCCGGGGGGCTGTACCGGTGGACCGCGCCGGCCCGATGCGCACGATCAGTATCGGCCCAGCCTGAGAGCGAGCCTCGTGGATATGGAAAAAGAAGCGACACTCGCAGCCCTACGTGCCCGAATTGGGAGACTGGAGAGGCCGGCTGTCGTCGACGGCGAAAACCGGGCGATATCGAATGCAGCCATCGACGCGCATCTGCCAGGTGGAGGGCTTGCCCGCGGCGCTGTCCATGAGCTCGCGAGCGACATTAGCGGTTGCGGTCCCCGCGCCGCCTTCGCTGCCCTTCTTGCCGCGCGGAGTTCTGGCACAACGCTTTGGATCGGCCCCAACTCGGAAGCGGGGCCTCCGGGCCTGGCAAGATTCGGGCTTATGCCCGCGCACCTAGTCCTCGTCGCAGCTCCAAAACTGCAGGATGGGCTCTGGGTAGCGGAAGAGGCTCTCCGCTGCCCAGCCGTCACCGCCGTCGACCTGCATAAGACGACGGTCAATTTGCTTTATAGTTAAATTTGGCTTTTTTAAGGCTTGAAGATGGTTTGAGGATCGAAAGTGGGGGCCTGGACTCGGATCGCTGCCCGCGACGAGGTTGCCATGATCCACCGGCCCTGAAAGCGAAGAAATTGGCCCGCGCCCAAGGGGGCCTGGCTGTTCGCAATGCTTTGGTCGAATCTCGCCATGGCTCAGACTCTTGATGGGACGTGGAATGGAAGCCTCCACTGCTCTGGCACTGCCAGCGATTCGCACGCCCGCTACCGCACCCGGGTCACGGTCACGGTCTCCGGCAGGTACGCAACTGCCGATGCGGCGGGAGGCAGGACAATCTGGCAGGTGGCGGGTGTGGTCCGCGAGGATGGCCGGGCCACCTTCCACGGTACCGAGGAAGGTGGCCCGACAGGGCATCCCCGTTGGCCGTTTCGGTTCAGCGGCAAGTTCACGACAGGACGCTTCACCGGTCAGGGCGTCATGAACCCCATATCCGTGTGGCGCCGCGACTGCACGGTAGAACTGCGGCCAGCCGATGCCGTGCCAGGAGGGTCGCAGGCGGTAGGGATCACCGGCCGCGAGGTCAGTCCGACCGCGGCCGTCATTGACAGCCCGGGGCGGCAGCGCACCGGGCGCTGGACGGTGCCAGCGCTCATTGGCATGGCCTGCCGGCCCGACAAGGGAGCGCCTGCCTCGCCGCTTGTTCGCACAGCAGGGTCGACGGTGAGTGAGAATCTCAGCCGGCCAGCATCGACCCCCGACTCGGCGCTGGTGGGGGGATCACTCACCCAGAGCCGATCCACCGGCAAACGCGCCTGTCCTGGGGGGATTACACACGGAACTGGGGGGGCTGCTCACGGAATCGCGGTTGTCCACAGGGGCAGCACTCACCCCTTCTACTAGATTCAGAATCAACTTCTTCCAAATAGCCTGGTGAGTAATCCCCCCATTGACCTAAGCGGTCATCGCACGCTTCCGTAGTGAACGTTGAGCAGCGCCGGGGCGAGTCCATGAGCATTGAAGGAGAGCCCGATTTCGGCGCGCGGCGCCTGGTTCTCGTGCACGGACGCGATACGGCGCGTGCGATGGTCGAACCGGAACAGAAGCGGCTGGTGGACATCGCGGCTGAGGTCATGGGCGACGACGTCGGCCGCATCGGCATCACCTACACCGGCTTCTGCCTCACCGGTCTCCCGCACAAGCGCCTGCCCGATGAACACCCGTGGGAAAAGAAGGGCCACAGGGTGACGCTGCTCATCGAGCCGGGACGGATGAAGATCGGACGTGGCCCGGCGAAGCTGCACGGCGTGCCTTACGGAGCGCGTGCCCGCATGATCCTGCTTTATCTGCAGACGCAGGCTGTCAGGACCGGGTCCCGCGAGGTCGAGCTTGGCCGATCCATGCGGGACTGGTTGGGACGGATGGGCCTCTCCTGGGGTGGCGAGACGGGCAAGGCCCTGCGCGAGCAGGCAACCCGGATCGCGGCCTGCAGCCTCAAGTTCTTCTGGGAAGGCGAGGACAGCGATGGGTGGACGAAAGGCGGCTTCGTACGGTCAGGGCTCCGCTTCCACCTGGCGGACAGCAATGACGAGCGGCAACAGGGCCTGTGGCAGGAGAGCGTGCTGTTGGACGAGGTCTTCTATGAGGCCTTGCAGAAGCATCCCGTTCCGCTGCGGGAGGCGGCCCTCCGCGAACTGTCCGACCGCTCCACCAGCCTCGATCTTTATATCTGGCTTGCCTATCGCCTGCATACGCTGAAGGCTCGCACCCCGGTCCGCTGGGCCGCGCTGCGCGAGCAGTTCGGCAGCAACTATGCCAAGATCAGCGCCTTCAAGCGCGACTTCATCAAGGCCCTCGGTCCTGCCGTCGCCGCGTATCCGGAGGCGCGCGTAGAACTGGCTGAAGAGGGCGTGGTACTCTACCCGTCCCAGCCGCCGGTGACCCGGCGCCTTGTGCCGGTGGGGGGCGAACTCACCCCTGTTGGACGGCGCGCCAGGGCCAGGTGAGTGATCCCCCCACATAGGGCGGGCCGATCTGGTTTGAAGCCAGGGCCCGCGCCTGGCCGCCCTCAGCAGCCCTGACCGCCGCGCCGTGCGGCGCCCCCTTCACGAGCAGGCAGACGCCAGGCTTTGCCTCCTGCCTCCGTCCAGTTCCGACATGCAATCTACCTTGCCGCTGCCCGGACGGCGGTCTTCACCGGGTCGAGAAGCTTGTGGGCATCGAAGCCGGAACAACCACCATGACCGCCAACGTCGAATGCGCCGACTAACCTCCGTCGTGCCGAAACACCGCAGCACGATGAGAAGGCCTTCTCATTCTTCCGCCCCAGCCGTCTCCGGGAGCGCCAGGTGAGTAATCCCCCCATCTCCACCGCAGCCGAGACTTGATGAGGAACATTTGTCCCATATCGTGCCTGGCGCCGCCGCGGCGTCGATTCGACCACTGGGGTCTCGCCAGGAGCGCCAGTGAGTGATCCCCCCAGGTCCTCCCAGCCTTCCGCCGGGAAGTGAATATCGATCAGTGCTGCCGCAGCCATCTGAGCGCCAGTGGCGGCGGTCATCCGCCGATACGGGGGGAACACTCACCTTGGTGCGGCCGACCATGGTGTGGGCGACGAACCTGCCGCCTGCACCTGCGCCGCAGCGTCCAGGATATCCCAGGGTCCTTTGACCCGGAACATCTGACTCGGGCGCGACCGCTTCAAGCAACGTTGCGCAGGGCGTCGCGGATGGTCTGCGCGATGCGGTCGATGTCGGCCTGCGCCAGGACCAGCGGCGGCGACAGCACCAGCATGTCGCCCGCCGCCCGCACCAGCACGCCATCCGCGAAGCAGCGACCCGCGACGGCGGGCCCGCGCGTGCCGCCACGCGGCGCGAGTTCGATGGCGGCGAGGATGCCGATGGTGCGGATATCCACCACATGCGGCGCGTCGCGCAGCGCGTGGATCGCATCGGCGAAGGGAACAGCCATGGCCGCAGCGTTCTCGAAGATGCCGTCCTGCTCATAGGCTTCCAGAGCGGCGAGGCCGGCGGCGGAGACCAGCGTGGCGCCCATCGGCACGGCACCGTTGGTCAGCCCCTTGACGCAGGTCATGATGTCCGGCGTCACGCCGAAGGCCTGGCTTGCGAAGCAGGTGGCGAGGCGGCCGAAGCCGGTGATGACCTCGTCGAAGATCAGCAGGATGCCGTGCCGGTCGCAGATGGCGCGCAGCTTCTCCAGATAGCCGAGCGGTGGCGGGTAGACCCCGCCGGAGCCGGTGACGGGCTCCACGATCACCGCCGCGACGGTGGACGGGTCCTGCACCGCCAGCAGCGCATCGAGCGCATCGGCGTGTTCCGCGCCGTGGTCTGGCCTGCCGCGGGGAAAGCCCATGTGGGCGGGGTCGTAGGGCAGTGGCAGGTGATGAACATCGGGCAGCAGCGTGCCGAAATCCCGCTTGTGGCGGCCGATGCCGCCCACCGACAATCCGCCGAACCCGAACCCGAACCCGAACCCGAACCCGAACCCGAACCCGAAGCCGTGGTAGGATTTCGCGCGGCCGATGAATTTCACGCGGCCCGCATTGCCGCGCACGCGATGGTAGGCGCGGGCGATCTTCAGTGCGCTGTCCACAGCCTCGCTGCCCGAATTGCTGAAGAACACGTGCTCCAGCCCATCTGGCGCGACCGCCACCAGGCGTTCGGCGAAGGCAAAGGCGCCGGGATGGCCCATGCGGAAGGAGGAGACGAAGTCGAGCCGCCCGGCCGCGGCGCGGATCGCCTCCGTGATTCGCGGATGCGCGTGGCCGGCATTGACGCACCAGAGGCGTGCCATGCCGTCCAGCACGCGCCGCCCGCCGGATTCGACGTAGTGCATGCCCTCCGCGCCCACGAACATCATCGGCGCCTCGCGGAAGGCGCGCGCCGCGGTGAAGGGCATCCAGAAGGCTTCGGACAGCGCGTTGGGGCGGGGGTCTGCGTTCATCTTGGCCTCGCGGGGGTTGCGCGGTCCAGCCGGTCCCGCAGCCGGAACCAGACGCTGCCCGCGGCGGCGTAGAGCGATTTCAGGCGATGCAGCGGGATCGGACGCAGCTTTTCCACCGGCGGCAGCGCCAGGGTTTCGCCGCCCATCAGCAGCGTCGCCAGTTCCGGGCCCAGGGCCGTGCACCAAGCGATGCCCTTGCCGTTGCAGCCGATGGTGGCGAAGACGCCGTCATCCAGCGCGAACAGCCGCGGCAGGCGGTCCAGCGTGATCGCCACCTGGCCACCCCAGCCGTAGTCGGGTGGCGCCTCCGCGAGGTGCGGATACAGCCGCGCCAGCATGTGCCGCTGGGTGCCGAAATCCCCCGGGCCGCGCGGCGCGCGCAGCCGGCCCTTGCCGCCGACCACCAGGCGGCCATCCCGATCCGCCCGGAAATAGCGCAGCACGCGGCGCGTGTCCGGCACCACGGGCATGTCGGCCGGCACCACGCCGGCCCGGGTCGCGATCTGGAAGCTCCAGACCGGGATCATGGTATCGGCCAGGCCCGGCCACACATCGCCCGCCAGCGCATTCGTCGCCACCAGCACGCGCCGCGCCCGCAGATGGCCCTCCGCCGTCGTGATGCGCCAATCCTGTCCCTCGCGCCGGATGGCGGTGGCGCGGGACGGCGCATGGAGGGTGGCGCCCGCCGCCAGTGCTGCGCGCGCCAGGCCGCGGGCATAGGCCAGGGGCTGCACGCTGCCGGCGCCGGCGTGCAGCCAGCCGCCGAGATAGGCCCGGGTGCCGAACATCGCCGACGCTTCCTCCCGCGACAGGGCCCGCACCGGCGCGCCGGCCCGCTGCCAGGAGGCGAGGCGGGGCGCCATCAGCGCCAGCGCCGCGTCCGTGTCGCCAAGCTGCGCCCAGCCACTGCGGGAGGCATCGCAGGCGATGCCGTGGCGCGCGATCAGCGCGAAGGTCGTCTCCGCCGCAGCGGCGCCGAGGGCGTACAGCGCCGCGCCACGCTCCGGCCCATAGAGCGCGACGGCATCGGCCACGTCATGCTTGAAGCCCGGGATCACCTGCCCGCCATTGCGGCCGGAGGCCCCGGCCCCGGGCGCCGCCGCCTTCAGCACCGTCACCGCCACGCCGCGTTCGGCCAGCGCGAGCGCCGTGGAGAGGCCGGAATAGCCGGCGCCGATGATGGCGACCTCGGCCTCCGCCGGGCCGCGCAGCGGTGCCAGCGCGGGGCCGGCCGGCGCGGTCGCGTCCCAGAGCGGCGTCATGCGGCGCCCCGCAGCCGCGCCAGCTCGCCGGTCAGCGCCTGCGCCGCCCGCAAATGGTCCCGCAGCAGGCGGGAGGCGGCGGCGTGGTCCCCGGACTCCAGCGCATCGAGGATCGCCAGATGCTCCGTTGCATTCTGCCGCACGCGATCGGCCCCCAGCACCCAGCCGTAGTTCAGCAGGCGCCGCAGCCGGTTGTGCTGTTCCGTCGCCGCCAGGAAGAAGCGGTTGCCGGAGGCGGCGACGATGCCGTGGTGAAAGGCAGCGTTCAGCTCGAAGAAGGCAACCGCGCGCGAATCGTGCCACCGCGTCTCCAGGAAGTCCCGGTGCCCCAGCCGCATCTCGGCCGCGAAACCGGCGGGCAGCGCGTGGCCGGGCTCCAGCAGCGCCGCCGGTTCGACCGCGATGCGGAAGCGGTAGGCCGCATCGCCGCTCGGCATGCTGGCGGCCTGGAAGCAGAACCGGCTGACGGACCTGGTGGTGGTCGGCGTCGCCACGCTCATGCTCTCCATCCCCTCCTTCTGGCTCGGGCTGATCCTGCTGCTGGTGTTCGGCGTGAAGCTCGGCTGGCTGCCCGTGGTCGGCTTCGTCGGCTTCGGCGAGGATCCGCTGGTGGCGGCCGGATACGTCGTGCTGCCGGTGGCAACCCTGGTGCTGGTCGAGGTCGGCGTGCTGACGCGCATGGCGCGCGCGGCCACCATCGACGTGCTGCGGCTGGATTACATCAGCCACGCCCGCGCCAAAGGGTTGTCGGAGTTCACGGTGATGCGGCGGCACGCGCTGCCCAACGCCTTCGCGCCGACGCTGACCCTGGTGGGCCTGGTACTGGGCAACCTGCTGGGCGGCATCGCGGTGATCGAGACGGTGTTCACCCTGCCGGGCCTCGGCCGGTTGCTGGTGGAGGCGATCTTCCAGCGCGACTACCCGGTGGTTCAGGGCGTCATGCTGTTCGTGGCTGCGATCTACGTGGAGGTGAACCTGCTGGTCGACCTCGCCTATTCCGCCTTCGACCCGCGCGTGACGGCCGAATGAGGGTCCGGGCCAACCTGCTGCTGGGTGGCGTGCTGATCTCCGCCGTCGCCGCCATCGCCATCACCGCTGCCTTCTGGACACCCTACGCCCCGCGCGCCGTCAATCTGCGCCGCCGGCTCAACCCGCCTTCGGAGCTGCATTGGCTCGGCACGGATGAGTTCGGCCGCGACGTGCTGTCCCGGCTCATGGCCGGGGCCGAGACCAGCCTGACGGTGGCGGCGGTGACGGTGCTGGTCGCCATGTTGCTCGGCATCTCGATCGGCCTGCTGGCCGGTTTCTTCCGCGGCTGGACGGACCGCGCGCTGATGGCGCTGAACGATGCGCTGCTGGCCTTCCCGGGCATCCTGCTGGCACTCGGCCTGGCCTATGCGCCGGCCGTCGCCCGCGTGGTGCGCGGCAGCGTGCTGTCGCTGCGTGAACGCGAGTTCGTCGAGGCCTCCCGCGCCCTCGGCAATTCCGAGGCCTACACCCTGTGGCGCCACGTGCTGCCGAACTGCGTCTCGCCGCTCACGGTGCTGGCGACCTCCATGTTCGGCTGGGTGATCCTGTCGGAAAGCGCGCTGTCCTTCCTCGGCCTCGGCGTGCCGCCGCCGGCGCCGAGCTGGGGCAACATGCTGGCCACCGCGCGTCCCTACCTGGAATCCGCCACCTGGCTGTCCATCGCGCCGGGGGTGATGATCGCGCTGTGCCTGCTCGGCACCAACCTGCTGGGCGATGCGCTGCGCGACCTGCTGGACCCGCGCAATTGACCAGCCTGCTCAGCGTCGACCGGATGCGCATCGGCGCGAAGCCGGACTTCATCGCGGTGCAGGACGTGTCCTTCGACCTGGCGCCGGGCGAGATCCTGGCGCTGGTCGGTGAATCCGGCTCCGGCAAGACCGCGACCGCACGCGCCGTCATCGGCCTGCTGCCGCCGGGGCTGGCCATGCTGGGCGGCAGCGTGACCTTCGACGGCACCGCGCTGCATCCCGGCAACCTGCGCCCGCTTCGCGGCCCCGGCATCGGCATGGTGTTCCAGGAGCCGATGACCTCGCTGAACCCCGCGCTGCCCATCGGCGTGCAGATGGCGGAGGGGCTGGCGCTGCACACGAAGCTGCGCGCCGCCGAGATCACAAGCGCCTGCCAGGCGATGCTGGCCCGCGTCGGCATCGCCGATCCTGCCGCCTGCCTGCGCGCCTTCCCGCATGAATTCTCCGGCGGCATGCGCCAGCGCATCATGCTCGCCTCCGTCATGCTGCTGCGGCCGAAGCTGCTGATCGCGGATGAGCCGACCACGGCGCTGGATACGCTGACCCAGGCGGAGGTGCTGGACCTGATGGTGGCGCTGACGCGCGAACAGGGCAGCGCCGTGCTGCTCATCACCCACACCTCGGCCTGGTCGCGCGCTATGCCGACCGCGCCCTGGTGATGCGCCGCGGCCGCGTCATCGAGGAAGGCGCCGCCCGCGCGCTGCTGGCCGCACCGCGGGAGGCCTATACCCGCGCCCTGGTCGACGCGCTGCCGCGTCGCGGGCCGCCTCCCATCCCACGCGCGCCCTCCGAACCGCTGCTGCGGGCGGAGGCGCTGACGGTGGATTTCGCCGGCCGCCGCCGCTTCTTCACCCGCGGCCGTGCGGTGCAGGCGGTGCGGGGCGTGGACCTGGCCGTGCATGCGGGGGAAGCCGTGGCCCTGGTCGGGGGCTCCGGCTCTGGCAAGACCACGCTCGGCCGCGCCATGCTGCGGCTGGTGGAACCCAGCGGCGGCCGCATCCTGTTCCGCGGCCAGGATATCTCCCGGACGCGGGGCCCGGGCCTGCTGCCGTTCCGGCTGGCCTGCCAGATCGTGTTCCAGGACCCCTATTCCTCGCTCGACCCGCGCATGCGGGTGGCGCAGATCGTCGATGAACCGCTGCGCCTGGTGCCCGGACTCTCCACGGTCGAGCGGCTGCATCGCGTCGATGCGATGCTGGATGCCGTGGGCCTCGCCGGCTTCGGCGCGCGGCATCCGCATGCGCTGTCCGGCGGCCAGCGGCAGCGCGTGGCGATCGCCCGCGCGCTGGTGCGGCGGCCCGATTTCATCATGGCGGATGAGCCGGTTTCGGCGCTGGACATGACCATCCAGAAGCAGATCCTGACCCTGCTGCGCGACCTGCAGAAGGCGCATGGACTCGCCTGCTTGTTCATCTCCCACGATTTGGCCGCGGTGGGGGAGATCGCGGATCGTGTCGTGGTGATGCAGCACGGCCAGGTGGTGGAGGAAGGCGGGCGCGACCAAGTCTTCGATGCGCCACGCCACGCCTACACCCGCGCATTGCTGGACGCCGCGCCGCGGCTGGAGAGCCAGGGCGGCCGGCAATCTCCAGCCGGCAAATAGCTGAATGTAGCCGCGCCGCCGTGCTCCATCTCCCCCGCGGCGCCGGCGACGCAGCTTGCCGTTCTACCCCGCCCGCGGCGGGTCGAAGGCGCGGATCGGCGGCAGGTTGCCGGTGAAGCGCTCGACCTCCACCACGGTGATCTGGCCGGTGCAGCCCTGGGCGAGCGCCGAGGTCCCGGCATCCCGCGTCAGCACATTCGGGTTGCCGTGCACGCAGAGCGGCCGGTCGTCCTCCGGGTCCTCCGGATCATACCAGGCCCCGGTCGCCAGCTGCACGACGCCGGGGCGGATGTCCGGGGTCAGCCGCACCGCGGCCAGGCAGGCGCCGCGGGCGTTGGACAGCCGGATGACGTCACCATCGGCAATGCCGCGCGCCGCCGCGTCCGTGGGATGCATGGTGGCGACCTCCCGGCCGCGTCGTTTCGAGCCGATGCTGTGGCCGCCGAAATCGAGCTGGCTGTGCAGCCGCGTCGCGGGCTGGTTGGCCACGAGGTGCAGCGGCGTGCCGGGGCCGGGAGTCTCCTCGGGCGGCAGCCAGGTGGGATGGCCGGGGCAGCTTGCCTCGCCGAAGCCGGCCACGATCTCGGAGAAGATCTCGATCCTGCCGCTCGGCGTCGGCAGCGGGTTGGCGTGCGGATCCTCGCGGAAGGCACGCCAGGGGCCGCCATCGTCGGGCGCCTGCGGCAGGCGCAGGCTGCCCGCGGCCCAGAACGCCTCGAAGTCCGGGGCGGGCAGGCCCTGGTCACGCAGCGCCTGCTGCGTGCGCGCATAGAGGTGGCGCAGCCAGCCGCGGCTGTCGCGGCCTTCGGTGAAGGCCTGCTCCACGCCGAGGCGCCGGCTGAGGGCCGCGAAGATGTCGTGGTCGTCCCGCGCCTCGCCGTAGGGTTCCGCGATGCGGTGCATCGCCACCATCAGGGCATCGTGCGAGCTGTAGCCGATGTCCTCGCGCTCCAGCGTCATGGTGGCGGGCAGGACGATGTCGGCGTGGCGGGCCGTGGCGGTCCACGCCTGTTCGTGCACGACCAGCGTGTCGACGCGCGCGAAGGCCTGCCGCAGCCGGTTCAGGTCCTGGTGGTGGTGGAAGGGGTTGCCGCCAGCCCAGTAGACCAGCCGGATGTCGGGGTAGGTCCGCGTCTGGCCGTTGTAGCGGTAGGCCGCGCCGGGATTCAGCAGCATATCCGCGATGCGGGCGACGGGAATGAAGTTGCCGTGCCGGTTGCGTCCCTGCGACAAAGTGGGGCCGGGCACGGCGTTGGCGCGGCGGCCATAATAGCCGATGGCGCCCAGGGCATACCCGTAGCCGCCGCCGGGCAGGCCGATCTGGCCCAGCGCGGCCGCCAGCACCGCGCCCATCCAGACCGGCTGTTCGCCATGCTCCGCCCGCTGCAGCGAATGGGCCACGGTCACCAGAACGCGCTTGCCGTGCAGCCGGTGTGCCAGGTTGCGGATCGCCTCCGCCGCCACGCCGGTGATCGGCGCCGCCCAGTCGGCGTCCTTCGGCTGGCCGTCCACCTCGCCAAGGAGGTAGCGCTCGAAGACCGGCCAGCCAGCGGTGTAGCGCTCGATGAAGGCCCTGTCGTGCAAGCCCGCAGTGACCAGCGTGTGCACGAGCGCAAGCATCAGCGCGGTGTCGGTCCCGGGGATGTTGGACATCCACTCGGCACCGGTTTCGTCTGGCAGGTCGCTGTGCAAGGGACCGATCAGGATGAAGTCGCAGCCGCGTTCGCGGGCCGCCCGCATGGCGCCGCGCTCGACATGCTCGCTGATGCCGCCGCCCGCCACCATGGCGTTCTTGAGCGCCATGCCGCCGAAGGCCAGCACGACCTCGCTATGCGTCGCGACCTGGTCCCAGGTGACGTTGTGCTTGGTCAGGGCCTCGTAGTCGCCGAGGATATGCGGCACGATCACGGAGGCGGCGGCGGAGCTGTAGCTGTTGACCGAGGCGACGTAGCCGCCCAGCGCCGTGTTCAGGAAGCGGTGGATCTGGCTCTGCGCGTGGTGGAAGCGCCCGGCGCTGGCCCAACCGTAGGAGCCGCCGAAGACACCGTCCGGCCCATGCCGGTCCCGGACCCGACGCAGTTCGTCGCCCAGCAGGTCCAGCACCGCGTCCCAGGCCATGGGCACGAATTCGTCCCGTCCGCGTCGGCGGTCCGGGCCGGGCCCCCGCTCCAGCCAGCCACGGCGCACCATCGGCTGCGCGATGCGCGCGGGGTGCCGGAGCGCAGATGGAAAGTTCTGGATGATCTCGTTGGGGTCCGGATCGCCCGGATACTGGCGAACCAGAAGCTCGCCGTCGCGCATCGCCGCGGAGAAGACGCCCCAGTGCGAGCTGTGCGGACGGAATTCGGCCATCGGTTCGGTGTCGGCGCTCATGCGATTGCCTCCGGGCATGATTGAGAGGGGCTTCCTGCAGTATCATGGCACGGACGCTCAGGCGCCGCCGATACCTGAGTGCGACGTCGATTCCGACGGATGCTTCAGGCCGCGGCCCGCAACGATTGCATCGCGCCGCGCTGCCGCATCAGCAGGGTGCCGATCAGCGCCACCTGCGCCAGGCCGAAAGCGATTCCGACCCACCAGGCCGCCGCATAGAAGCCAACGCCGTCATAGATCGCCCCTGCCAGCCAGGCGCCGAAGGCCATCCCGGCGAGGCTGCACATGAGCAGCGCCGGAACGCGCCAGGTGACTTCGGCGACCGGGAACAACTCCCGCACCGCGAGCACATAGGCGGGTACGATCCCGCCGAAGCCCAGTCCATAGGCGGCGGCCGCGAGGAACAGCCCCGCCTCGTCCTGCGTCGCCAGGAAGCCCAGCATCCCCACCGTCTGCGCCAGCCCGCCGATGAAGACGGTCCACAACCCGCCGACGCGGTCCGACAGCCAGCCCCAGAACTGCCGCGCCACGAAGGCCGAGAGCAGCAGCACGGACAGCATGGCGGCCCCTACCGAAGTGCGGATGCCGAGGTCGCCGCAGAAGGCAACGAGATGCGCCGCCGGCATGGCCATGGGCACGCAGCAGAGGAAGCTGCCAAGCGCCAGCAGGGCCAGCGCCGTGTTCGGCGGCATCCCCAGCACCGGCGAACCGGGCCGCGACCGGATCCCGCCTGGCCCGCTCAGCGGCACCGGCGGCGGCCGCAAGACCAGCGCCGCCAGCGTGACGATCACGGCCGAGGCGGCGGCGCCATAGCCCAGCATGGTTCCCTGCCAGCCGAAGGCAGCGATGCTCCGCTCGAAGAGCGAGGGCCAGACAAAGCCGGCGACGTATTGCCCGGAGGAGACGAGAGCCAGCGCCGTCCCCCGCCGCCGGTCGAACCAGAGCGACACATAGGCGAGCATCGGCGGGAACAGCGCGCCATTCCCGAAGAGCCCGACGCCGAGGCCGATGCCGACCAGCAGCGACCATGGCTCCGCAAGCGAGGCAATGACCAGCCCAGCCAGGATCGCCGAGCCGCCAAGCATGGCAACCGCACGCTGCCCGAACCGTCCCGCCAGAAGCCCGCAGAGGACGCCGCCGATGCCCGTGCCGAGATAGGCGAGCGAGGTGGCAAACGAGGGTAGGGACCGGCCCGAGCCCAATGTCTCGGAGATCGGCACGAGGCCAACGACCACCGTCAGCGGGGCGCCTGCGGCAAAGGCGAGCATGGTCAGGGCGGCGGCGGCAATGATCCACGAATGGCGCGATTCGATGCTTTGCGCCTGGTCCGCGCGGATGCCGCCTGCTTCCCCCATGAAGGAAGTCTCCATGCGTCCGGCACCTGGGACAAGCCCCGCACGGCAACGACGGTGGGCACGGCGCCCCGCGCGAGCCGCTTGCCGCTGGATCTACGGCTTCAACGGGGTGATGCCGGCGCAGGTCTTCTCCTTCCCCCCCATCGCCCTCCTGGTGCTGATCGGCGTGGTCGAGGGGATTTCCCCGCCAGGAAGGAAGCCTCCCAGACCTTGCGCGCCAGCCAGATGCGGACCTTCCGCGCGGTGACGCTGCCGCTGATGCTGCCGGGGCTGGCCAATGGCTGGCTGGTGATGTTCGTCGGAAGCCTGGCGGGTTTCGGCCACCCGATCGTGCTCGGCGGGTCCTTCGGCGTGCTGTCCGCCGAGATCTTCTTCGCTGTGGTCGGCGCGCAGCAGGATTTCGGGCGTGCGGCGGTACTGGCCGCCATCATGCTGGTCGTGGCGCTGACCGCCATGCGGGCAGCCCGCCTTCGCCCGCGGAGTGTAGGACGAGCCACCAACCGCCTGCCGGCAGTCGAAGGCAAGCTCGGTGCGGGTCGACATGCCTGATCCGGCCTTGCTGGTGACCTTGCCACGCGCCGAACCCGAGGCCGTCTGCCGACTGCGGATGACCCGCCGAGGCCTCGCGGACGACCCGCGGAAGCAAGCCAGGACATTCTCAAGGACTTCCTGAGGTCCTCTCCAAGCGGGTGCGGCACAGGCTGGCTAGGGTCCCGTCCGCGGTCCCGGGCCGGGACTGCGGGACACTTCACACGCCGAGGAGACCGACCATGACCGAGCAAGCCACCACCCTGGAGATGCCCGCCGCCAAGGCGCCGCCGGTACCCCGGCACGGGGTCGACACTCCGACGCTGTTCGCCACGATCAACGCCGTGGCCGGCCAGCCGGAGCTGGCGAAGTTCCAGTTCCGTGCCGAGAGCAAATGGGTCCAGGGCACCCACATGCAGACCACCATGCACGGGTTCTCCGGCGCGGGCGGGGAGCATACCCACAAGCAGCCCTTCATGGCCGAGTCCGATCATCCCGCCGTGCTGTGCGGCGAGGATGCGGGGCCGACGCCCGTCGAGTGGCTGCTGCACGGCCTGGCCGGCTGCCTGACCGCCGGCATCGCCAACATCGCCGCGGCGCGCGGCGTCACGCTGACCAAGGTGGAGGCGACGCTGGAAGGCGATGCCGACCTGCGGGGGATCCTCGGCCTATCGGACGAGGTCCGCAACGGCTTCTCCTCGATCCGCGCCAGCTTCCGCATCGCCGGCGACGGCCCGCCGGAGAAGCTGCGCCAGATCGTCGAGCAGTCCCGCGCCCGGTCGGCCGTGTTCGACATGCTGACCAACGGCGTGCCGGTCTTCATCTCGGTGGAGGCCTGACGCCACCCCTGGCCATTCCGACCGCCGGCAGGAGGCATCGTGCCATGCGATCCATCGACGTCGCCATCCTCGGCGCCGGCCAGGCCGGGCTCGCCATGAGCCAGGTCCTCGGCCGTCGCGGCATCGGCCATGTGGTGCTGGAACGCGGCCGCATCGGCGAACGCTGGCGCAGCGAGCGCTGGGATTCCCTGCGGCTGCTGACGCCCAACTGGCTCAACCGGCTGCCGGGCCAGCCCTGGCAGGGTGCCGATCCGGATGGGTTCCTGACCATGGCGGAGTTGGCGGACTGGCTCGAAACCTACGCCAGGCAGGGTGCGGCACCGGTGCAGGCCGGCACCATGGTGCGTTCGGTACGCCGCTTCGGGTCCGGCTATCTGGTGGAGACCAGCCGCGGCGCCTGGATGGCGGGCGCGGTGGTGATCGCCACCGGCCATTGCGACCGGCCCTTCGTGCCCGGCTGTGCGCGCGACCTGCCCGCTGGCGTGGACCAGGTGACCCCTACCGCCTACCGCAACCCGGCCTCGCTGCCGGCGGGCGGCGTGCTGGTGGTGGGGGCCTCCGCCTCCGGCGTGCAGATCGCCGAGGAACTGCGCCGCGCCGGCCGCGACGTGACCCTCTCGGTCGGCAGCCATACGCGCCTGCCGCGCCGCTTCCGGGGCCGCGACATCCTGTGGTGGATGGACCGCGCCGGGGTGCTGACCGACCGGGCGGAAGCCGTGGGCGATCTGCGGCGCGCCCTGGCGCAACCCTCGCTGCAACTGGTCGGCCACCCGGACGGGCGGACGCTCGATCTCGGCGTGCTGGCCCGGATCGGCGTCCGGCTGGCCGGGCGCAGCCTGGGCATCGAGGCCGGCGTGCTGCGGCTGGCGGCGGACCTGCCCGAGACGACGGGCGCGGCCCAGCACCGGTTGGACCGCCTGCTGGCGCGGCTGGACCCGGTGGCCGATGCCGAGGGCGCGCCACCGGAGGCCTGGCCCGCGCCGCTGCCCCCCCTGCCCTCCGGGCCGCAACGCCTGGACTTCGCGGCGGAGCGCATCGGCACCGTGGTCTGGGCCACCGGCTTCCGGCGCGACTACGCCTGGCTGCGGGTGCCGGTACTGGATGCGGACGGAGAGATCCGGCACCGCGGCGGCATCACGCCGGCCGCCGGCCTGTTCGTCCTGGGGCTGCGGTTCCTGCGGCATCGCAGTTCCAGCTTCATCGGCGGCGTCGGGCGCGACGCGGAGGCGCTCGCCGATCCTATCGCGCAACACCTGGCCGACCGCCCGCGCGCGGCGGCCTGAACATGGGAGGCTGAGCCATGCACACGACCATGCAGCGGAAAGCCCGCTATGATGCGGTGGTGATCGGCGCGCGCTGCGCCGGCGCCGCGACCGCGATGCTGATGGCACGGCAGGGCCAGCGCGTCCTGCTGGTGGACCGCGCTGGCTATGGCACGGACGCGCTTTCGACCCATGCCTTGATGCGCGGCGGCGTGCTGCAACTCGCCCGCTGGGGCCTGCTGCGGCGCCTGCAGCAAGCCGGTACGCCGGCCATCCGCACCACCACTTTCCACTACGGAGCGGAGTCGATCGAGGTCGAGATCAAGCCGGATCCGCTGGTACCCGCGCTGTACGCGCCGCGGCGCACCCTGCTCGACAGCGTGCTCGTCGATGCCGCGGCCGCCGCCGGGGCGGAGGTCTGGCACGGGCCGACACTGGTCGGGCTGCGCCATGGGGCCGACGGGCGTGTCACTGGCGCGCGGCTGCTCAGCGCCTCGGGCGCGCAATATGACGTTGCCGCCGGGCTCGTGGTCGGCGCCGATGGCCTGGGCTCCAGCGTGGCGCGGCTGGTCGCGGCGCCGGTGCGGCGCCAGGCGCGCCACGCCACTGCCGCGGTGTTCGGCTACTGGGCCGGCCTGCCGCATGCCGGCAACCACTGGCACTATGCGCCGGGTGCGAGCGTCGGCGTCATCCCGACCAACGCCGGGGAGCACTGCGTCTTCGTGTCCGTCCCCCCTGCCCGCTTCCGCGCCGCCTTTCGCGCCGATCGCGCTGGCGCCTATCACGCGGTGCTGCGGGAGGTCGCGCCGACGCTGGCGGAGGCGGTGGCGGGCGCGCGGCAGGCCTCGCCCCTGCACGCCTTCGCCGGGCGCCGGGGTTTCTTCCGCAAGGCCCATGGGCCGGGCTGGGCGCTGGTCGGCGATGCAGGCTACTTCAAGGACCCGTTGACCGCGCATGGCATCACCGACGCGCTGCGTGACGCCGAGTTGCTGGCGGAGGTGGCCCTGCATGGCACGCCGGCGGCCTTCGCGACCTACGAGACCACGCGCGATGCGCTCTCCCTGCCGGTCTTCGAGGCGACGGATGCCATCGCCAGCTTCGAGTGGGACCTGGCGGGTGTGCAGGCGCTGCACCGCGCGCTCAACCGGGCGATGAAGCCGGAGGTCGAGCACCTGATGGCGCGTGCCGATCACGCATCGGTCGCGATGGAGCACGCAGCATGAACACAAGCCCCCAGCCACCGGACCCCTGGACGCTGACCCTGCGCGGCAAGCCGAAGCCGGGCCAGGTCGCAACCCGCAAGCGCCGCACCGGGCCTCGCGATGTCGAGATGTTCTCCGAGATGACGGGGGACCGGAACCCGCTGCACAACGACCCCGTGCTGGCGGCGCGCGCGCCCTTCGGCGGCCTGATCGTGCAGGGTGGCGTCACCTCCGGCCTGTTGAACGCGGTGGTCGCGGAAGACCTGCCCGGCCCCGGCAGCGTCTTCCTCGGCGTCGAGTGGCGCTTCGTGAAGGCGGTGCGGGTCGGGGAGGAGATCACGGCGGAGGTCGAGGTGACGTCGGTCCGTGACGACAAGCCGATCGCGACCCTGCGCACGACGGTGCGCGATGCGCAGGGCTCCGCCTGCCTGACCGGCACCGCAGTGACCTGGACGGCGCCGCTGCGCGAGACCGGCGGAGCGTCGGGATAGCCGCAGCCGCTTCAGGCCTGCCCGGCCTGGAGCGCCTCCCGACCCTCCGCGACACCCGCCTCGCGCAGTCCCTGCACGAAAAGCTCGACCAGGCTGGCTTCGGCGCAGAAGAAGAAATCCGAGCGCGCCATCGCGATCGAGTAGTCCGGCTGCTTCTCCAACAGTTCTCCCAGCGCCTCCCGCGCCGCTGCCCGGTCCCGCTTCAGGCCGAGCGCCGCGGCCAGGATCGCGTAGGGCCAGTGCTTGGCATTCGGCACCCGCCTGCCCTGCCGCGCCAGGTCCACCGCGGCATCCAGGTCGCCCAGTGCCAAATGCGCCAGCGCCCGCATCGCGTGAAAGCTCGACAGATGCGGATCGCGCGGGCTGAGGTCGGTTGCGCGTTCGAGGCAGGCGCTGGCTTCCTCGTGCCGGCCGCAGAACACCAGCGTGAAGCCGAGCGCGAACCAGGCCTGCGCGAAGCTCGGGTTCAGCGCGATCGCCTGCTCCAGCAGGGCGACCGCCTCCCGGTAGTCGCGCCGGAAGGCGTGGGCGCGACCGAGCACGCACAGGTTCATGCAATCCTGGTCGTCGAGCGTCACCGCCACGCGGGCCTCCCGCATCGCTTCATCGAGCAGCGCGGGACGCGCCTCGGGGGGACCGAGCACCGCGCTCTGCAGGTGGACATAGGCCAGCGCGCCATGGGCGCGGGCGAAGCCCGGGTCGATCTCGATGGCGTGGCGGAACATCGCCTCGGCTTCCGTCATGCCGGGCGTGGTGAAGCCCCACAGGTGCCAGAGGCCGCGCTGGTAGCAGTCCCAGGCATTGAAGTCCTCGGGCGGCCGCCGTGCGGCGGCCTCGCGTTCCAGCCGCGCCAACTCGGGTTCGATGGTGGCGGCGATCTGCTCCGCCATCGTCGCCTGGATGTCGAGGATCTCCGGCAGCGCCAGCGCGTGCGTGTCGGACCAGAGCTGCTCGCCGGTCTCGGCCGAGACCAGGTCCGCAGTGATCCGCACGCGCTCCCCCCGCTTCGCCACGCTGCCCTGCACCAGGTAGCGCACGCCGAGCGCTGCTCCGATGTCCTGGGGCGTCTGCACGCTGCCGGAGAACCCGGCGCCGGAGTGCCGGCTCAGCACCTCCAGCCAGCGATAGCGCGCGAGCTGGCGAATGATGTCCTCGGTCAGCCCGTAGCTGAAATACTGCGCGTCCTGTTCCGGGCCGATCGTCACGAAGGGCAGCACCACGATGGACGGCCGGCCGGTTGCGGCGCGCTGGGCCGGCAGCGCGGTGGCCAGCCGCGTGGGGATCGTTGCGGGCGCCGGGTCGGCAGCAGGCTCCGGCGCTTCGTCGGGCACTTCCTCGACCTCGGCGACGAAGCGGAAGCCGCGCTTGTGGATGGTGCGGATCACGGCCTGGCGATCGCCATCGTCGCCGACAGCCTTGCGCGCCGCGTTGATGCGGCTGCTGAGCGCGGCCTCGGAGACGATGCGGCCATTCCAGATCGTGTCGAACAGCTCATCCTTGCTGACGACGCGGTCGCGGTGGCGCAGCAGGTGGACGATCAGGTCGAAGACCTGCGGCTCGACATGCAGCGGCGCCCCATCCCGGCGCAGTTCCTGTCGTTGGAGATCGACCTCGTGCCCGGCGAAGGTCATGCGCATCGCCATCCTCCCCGACCGCGCGACACATACCCGCGTTCGGTTTCATGCCGCCTGCTGCGCCGCAACACGCTGACGCGTCCGCGAAGCGGATGAAGGGGTCGCCACGCGGCGTCCGCGGGTATCGCCGAAATTGCCAGCACATCTCAAGGCAAAGCTCAGCCGGCCCGCAAGCGCGCCGTGCGCCGTGCCGCCAGAAGAAGGGCGCCGCACCGATGCGGCAGCCCGTTTCCTGGAGCACGACCATGCAGATCGACCCCACGCCGGGCACCCGGCATCGCACCGCCCTCGGCGGGCTGATCGCCACCTGGCGACGCCGCAGGCACGGCCGGATGGCCCTTGCGGCCATGGATCCCCGCCTGCTGCGCGACATCGGCCTCTCGCCCGAAGCCGCCTCGACCGAAGCCCTGAAGCCCTTCTGGAGGGCCTGACCCGTCAGGCCGACCGCTGGGCCTGCCCCAAGGGAGCCATTCCCATGACCACCCTCGTCCTGCCCCGACCGCCCCTGGCGGCTGGCAGCGCCTTCCGCCCGCGTCCTGCGCCGCCAGCGGCGCAGGCCGATGCCATCCGATCCGGCGTGCCGCTCGGCATCGCCGCCGCCGTCGCCGCCGCAACCATCTGGGGCGGCGCGCTGGCGATGACGCGTCTCGGCGTGTCGGGCGCCGGTACGCTTGCGGCGCACGACATCGCGATGCTTCGCTTCGTGGGCCCTGCCCTGGTGTTGCTGCCGGTTCTGCTGCGCGCCCTGCCGAAGTTGCGCGCCGCGGGCGCCTGGCCGCTGCTGCTGCTCCTGGCCGGCGGCGGCGCCCCCTTCGTGCTGGTGGCCGGCCACGGGCTGCGCGTGGCGGAGGCGGCGGAAGCTGGCGCACTGCTACCCGGCACCGCGCCGCTTTGCGTGGCCGTCGTTGCCGCGCTTCTCGGCGAGCGCTTCGGCCGGCTGCGCCTGCTGGGCTTGGCGTTGATCGGCTTCGCCATCGTGGCGGTCGCGGGACCGGCGCTGGCCGAAGGCGCTGCGGAGGCACGCGGCGGCCATGCCCTGCTGCTGGCGGCGGCCATGCTCGCCGCGGCCTACACGCTGGCGCTGCGGCGGGCCGGGCTCAGTGCCTGGGAGGCCACCGCCTTCGTCAGCGTGGCGTCCGTGGTGACGCTGGGCCCGATCTACCTGCTGGTGCTGGAGCCGGGCATCGCGGGTGCATCCTGGCGGGAGATCGCGGTGCAGGCGACCTACCAGGGCGGTGTCTCGGGCGTCATCGCGCCCGTTGCCTTCGCGACCGCGGTGACCCGCCTCGGCGCGGTGCGGGCCGCCGCCTTCGGTGGGCTGAGCCCGGTGGCGGCAGCGCTGATCGGCTTCGTCCTGCTGGGCGAGATGCCGGGACCGGCGACCGCGCTGGCATTGCTGGCGGCCAGCCTTGGCGTCGTGCTGGTCAGCCGTCCCGCGGCCCGTACACCGTAGCCACCACATCACGTGCCGCTGACCGCCGGCATTTCTTCTTGTCGGCACGGGCCGCGTCCGGCACCGTGCCCGGGACGTGTCTTGCCTGCTGCACACCGTGCTCGCGCATGCATCGCAGAGGGTTGGACGATGGCGAAGGCTGAACAGCCTGCCGTGCAACAAGGGCCCATGCGGCTGCGCGGGGCCAGGGTTGGGCCGCCATGGCCGTAGCCCTGATCCTGGTCCTGGTTGCCGTCGGGTCGGTGGTGTTCCACCTGCTCAGCCCCTGGTGGTGGACGCCGATCGCGTCCAATTGGGACTACATCGACGCGACCATCACCATCACCTTCTGGATCACCGGCGCCGTCTTCGTCGCCGTCGTGGTGTTCATGGCCTATTGCGTCTTCCGCTTCCGCAACACGCCAGGCCGACGTGCCGAATACGAGCCCGAGAACAAGCGGCTGGAGGTCTGGCTGACGGTCGCGACCGCGCTTGGCGTCGCGGCGATGCTGGCGCCCGGCCTGTTCGTCTGGCACCGCTTCGTCACGGTGCCTGCGGATGCGACGGAAATCGAGATCGTCGGCCAGCAATGGCAGTGGAGCTACCGCCTGCCCGGCGCCGACGGGGTGCTCGGCGCGGTGGACACGCGGCTTGTCTCGCCGGACAACCCGCTGGGCCTCGCGCCCACCGACCCGGCCGGGCAGGACGACGTGATCATCCAGGCGGAGGATCTTCATCTGCCTATCGGGCGACCCGTGAAGGTCCTGCTGCGCTCGGTCGACGTCCTGCACAATTTCTACGTGCCGGAGTTCCGCGCCAAGATGGACATGATCCCGGGCTCGGTGACCTATTTCTGGTTCACGCCCACCCGCACCGGCAGCTTCGACGTGCTCTGCGCCGAGCTCTGCGGCACCGGGCACGCGGTCATGCGCGGCCGCGTCGTCGTGCAGACGGAGGAGGAATATCAGGCCTGGCTCGGCGGCCAGCGCCGCTTCGCGCAGGTCGCCGCGGACAAAAGGTGAGAAGACCAGCCGACCCGGCGAGCCCGTGGTGTCGGGTCGCCGGCCGGCAGGGAAAGGCGAGCTGATGAGCGAGATCGCGCAAGGCCCCGGCGGCCTGATCCCGGAGGCCGAAGTCCCGGAGATGGAGCTGCCGCACCCGCATGGCTGGTGGAGCACCTATGTCTTCAGCCAGGACGCCAAGACCATCGGCATCCAGTATTCGCTGACCGCGATCGCGATCGGGATGGTGGCGCTGGTGCTGTCCTGGCTGATCCGGCTGCAGCTCGGCTTTCCCGACACCTTCACCTTCATCGAGCCGCAGGCCTACTACCAGTTCATCACCATGCACGGTATGATCATGGTGGTGTACCTGCTGACCGCGCTGTTCCTTGGCGGCTTCGGCAACTACCTCATCCCGCTGATGCTCGGCGCGCGGGACATGGTGTTCCCCTTCGTCAACATGCTGAGCTTCTGGATCTACCTGCTGGCCGTGCTGGTCCTGGTGGCCAGCTTCTTCGTCCCCGGCGGTCCCACCGGCGCCGGATGGACCCTGTATCCGCCGCAGGCAATCCTGTCCGGCACCCCGGGGCGGGAGTGGGGCATCGTGTTGATGCTGCTCTCGCTCTGCCTGTTCATCGCCGGCTTCACCATGGGCGGTCTGAACTACGTGGTGACGGTGCTGCAGGCTCGCACCCGCGGCATGACGCTGATGCGCATGCCGCTGACGGTCTGGGGGATTTTCGTCGCCACGATCATGGCCCTGCTGGCCTTCCCGGCCCTGTTCGTCGGCGCCTTGATGATGCTGCTCGACCGCCTGATCGGCACCAGCTTCTTCATGCCGACGCTGATCGAGTTCGGCGAGCGGCTGCGCCATGGTGGCGGCAGCCCGATCCTGTTCCAGCACCTGTTCTGGTTCTTCGGCCACCCGGAGGTCTACATCGTGGCGCTGCCGGCCTTCGGCATCGTCTCCGACCTGATCAGCACGCATGCGCGCCGCAACATCTTCGGCTACCGCATGATGGTCTGGGCAATCGTCATCATCGGCGCGCTCAGCTTCATCGTCTGGGCGCACCACATGTATGTCAGCGGCATGCATCCGTGGTTCGGATTCTTCTTCGCCACCACCACGCTGATCATCGCCATCCCGACCGCGATCAAGGTCTACAACTGGCTGCTGACGCTGTGGCGCGGCAACATCCACCTCAATACGCCGATGCTCTTCGCGCTCGGCTTCATCGTCACCTTCGTCAATGGCGGGCTCACCGGGCTGTTCCTAGGCAATGTGGTGGTGGACGTGCCGCTGTCGGACACGATGTTCGTGGTGGCGCATTTCCACATGGTGATGGGCGTCGCGCCGGTGATGGTCATCTATGGCGGGATCTATCACTGGTACCCGAAGATCACCGGCCGGATGCTGGACGAGACCATGGGGAAGATCCACTTCTGGATCACCTTCCTCGGCGCCTATGCGATCTTCTTCCCGATGCATTATCTCGGGCTGCTCGGCGTGCCGCGGCGCTACCACACCATCGGCGAGACCTCCTTCGTGCCGGCCTCGGCAGGTGATCTGAACGCCTTCATCAGCGTCGTCGCGCTTGTGGTGGGCGCGGCGCAGTTGCTGTTCCTGTTCAACCTGGCCTGGAGCCTGCGGCATGGTCGGCCGTCCGGGCCTAATCCCTGGCGTGCCACGACGCTGGAATGGCAGACGCCGGAAACGCCGCCGGGGCATGGCAACTGGGGCCCGGCGCTGCCCGTGGTGCATCGCTGGCCCTATGACTATTCCGTGCCCGGCGCGCCGGAGGATTTCGTGCCGCAGAACCAGGCCGATCCGCCGCCGGCGCATGAGGCGAAGGGACTTGCGACATGACGGCGACGCTGCTGCTGCTCGGCGTGCTCGCGGCTTTCGCGGGATGGTGGCTGGTGCGGCAGGGGATCGCGAGCCGGCCGTGGCTCGAAGTGGGGCCGCTGGAGGTGGCCTCGCCGCGCGGCGCGGTGGCGCTGCCGGCGGCGAAGATCGGGCTCGGCGTGTTCATCGGCGTGGCCTCCGCACTGATGGTGCTGCTGCTCAGCGCGTATTCGATGCGGATGGCGCTGCCGGATTGGAGCCCGCCGCCGCAGCCGTGGCTGCTGTGGGTGAACACGGCGGTGCTGATTGTCGCGAGCCTGGCGCTGCAATGGGCGATGCGCGCGGTGCAGCGTGGCGACCGGCAAGCAACGGGTTCCGGCCTGCTCCTGGGCGGCGTGGCAGGCCTGGCCTTCCTCGCCGGGCAGCTTGCGGCCTGGCGGGAACTGGCGGCGGCAGGCTACGTGCCGGCCGGCAACCCGGCCGACGCCTTCTTCTATCTCATCACCGCCGTGCATGGGCTGCACCTGCTCGGCGGGCTGGTGGCGCTGGGCAGGACCGGCGCAAAGCTGCGGCGATGCGTGCCGGATGACAGGCTGCGACTGAGCGTGGAGCTCTGCGCCGCCTACTGGCACTTCCTGCTGCTGGCCTGGATCGTGCTGTTCTTCACCCTCGCCTTCTCGCCCTCGCTCGACTGGCTCGTCGCGATCTGCACCGCCCCGTTCAGGTAGGACCGGCCCATGAAGACCGCACCGCTGGATGCCGCCGCCGCTGCCCGGCCCCTCGGCTGGCGCGGCGTGGTGGCGGACTGGTCGTCGGACCAGCGCGCCTTCAAGGGGGCGTCCTGGGGGAAGATCATGATGTGGATCTTCCTGGTCAGCGACACCTTCATCTTTGCCTGTTTCCTGGTGGCCTACATGACGGTGCGGGCCTCCACCACCATCCCCTGGCCGAACCCCAGCGAGGTCTTCGCGCTGGAGGTGGCGGGCACCAATTTCCCGCTGCTGCTCATCGCCATCATGACCTTCGTGCTGATCAGCAGCAGCGGCACCATGGCCATGGCGGTGAACTACGCCTATCGCCGCGACCGGAGGAAGACCGCGGCGCTGATCCTGCTGACTGCATTGTTCGGAGCCGCCTTCGTCGGGATGCAGGCCTTCGAGTGGTCGAAGCTGATCCACGAGGGCGCCAGGCCATGGGAGAACCCCTGGGGTGCCCCGCAATTCGGCGCGGCCTTCTTCACCATCACGGGCTTCCACGGCACGCACGTGACGATCGGCGTGATCATGCTTGTCATCGTCGCGCGCAAGGTCTGGCGGGGTGATTTCGATCATGGGCGGCCCGGCGGCCTCACCGGACGCAGGGGCCGCTACGAGATGGTGGAGATCGCCGGCCTCTACTGGCACTTCGTGGACCTGGTCTGGGTCTTCATCTTCGCGCTGTTCTATCTTTGGTAGGAGACGACCCATGGAGGCGACCCACGCCACCACACCGGCGGCGACTCCTGAAGGCCAGCAGCACCCGGTCCGCATCTACCTTGTGGTCTGGGGCTGGCTGTTCGTCCTCAGCCTGTTCTCCTACCTGGTGGATTACTTCCAGTTCCAGGGCCTGCTGCGCTGGACGCTGATCCTGCTGTTCATGGGCCTGAAGGCCGGGCTGATCGTCGCCGTCTTCATGCATATGGCGTGGGAGCGGCTCGCGCTCGCCTACGCCATCCTGCTGCCGCCGGTTGCGGTCCTGGTCTTCGCCGCGCTGATGCTCATCGAATCCGACTACACGCTGTGGATGCGTCGGACCTTCCTCGGGACGGGAGACTGATATGGCAATGCACGTCGTCAGGATCGGGAGGATCGCGTGACACGCGCCCCGCCGGTCCGGCGGCTCAGCAACCGGGCCATCATCGGGCTTGGCCTTGCGCTCTGCATCCTGGTCGCGGTTGTGCTGGCCTGGCTGTTCGGCGCCGTCTGACTGCCGTGCGGCCAGCCCCGTGACTTGCGCCGGAACGCCGCGCTAGAACCCGCTTCATGCTGGATGCCGCAAACGCCCCCACGGGCGTCCCCGCTGGGCTCAACGCGCTGGAGGCGCGCCTTCGCCAGGATCTTGGCTGGCTGGAACTGCCGGCCAGGCCCTGGGTGCCTCCGCGGCGCCATGCGGGGCAGGACGTCACGGATGTGGTGGTGATCGGTGGCGGCATGTGCGGGCTGGTCGCCGCCGTGGCGCTGCGCCTGCTCGGCATCGACAACATTCGCGTGCTGGACCGGGCGGCGGCGGGGCAGGAAGGCCCCTGGGTGACCTATGCGCGGATGGAAACCCTGCGCTCCCCGAAGACGCTCACCGGACCGGCGCTGGACCTGCCGGCGCTGACCTTCCGGGCCTGGCACGAGGCGCAGCACGGGCCGGCCGCCTTCGCCGCGATGGGGAAGATCCCGCGCGGCATGTGGATGGACTACCTGGTCTGGTACCGGCGCGTCATGGGCATCGAGGTCGAGAACGGCGTCGAGGTCACGCTGATCCGGCCGGAGACGGAGGCGTTGTTCACGCTGGAGACCAGCGCCGGCCGCATCCCGTGCCGCCGCGTGGTGCTGGCGACCGGGCGCGATGGGCTGGGCAGTGCCTGGCTGCCGGAGATCGCCGCCCTGCTGCCCCCTGCCCTGCGCGCGCATTCGCGCGACGACATCGACTTCGCCGCCCTGGCCGGCAAGCGGGTCGGCGTCGTCGGCGCTGGCGCCTCGGCCATGGACAATGCTGCGGCGGCGCTGGAGGCCGGCTGCGCCCGGCTCGACCTGCTGGTACGGCGACCGGCGCTGCCGTGGGTGAACAAGTTCACCGGCATCGGCAGCCCCGGCGTGGTGCATGGTTTCGCCGGCCTGCCGGACGACTGGAAGTGGCGCTTCCTGAACCTGGTGCTGCGCAGCCAGACGCCACCGCCGCGCGACAGCACCCTGCGCGTCTCCCGCCATCCGCACGCGCATCTACACCTGGCAAGCCCGGTCCAGGATCTCACGGTGCAGGACGGCGTGATCCGGCTGGAGACTCCCGCAAAGGTGCTGGAGCTTGATTTCCTGATCTTCGCCACCGGCTTCCGCGTCGCCTTCGAGACGCGCCCGGAACTGGCGTTGCTCGCGCCCTATATCCGCTTTTGGGGCGACCGCTTCCAGCCTGCGAAGGGCGAGGAGAACGAGGAGCTTTCGGCCTCGCCCGACCTCGACGCCGCCTTCGCCTTCCAGGAGAAGGTGCCGGGCACCTGCCCTGCCCTCGCCCGGCTGCACTGCTTCAACTATCCGGCGACGCTGAGCCACGGCAAGCTCTCGGGTGATATCCCGGCCGTCAGTGCCGGGGCGCAGCGGCTGGCGCAGGGCATCGCGCGTGCGTTTTTCGTTGAGGATCGCGACATCCACTACGCCACGCTGGAAGCCTATGAGACGCCCGAGCTTCTGGGCGACGAGTGGCCCGACCGGTCGTGAGAGGAGAGACAGGCTTGCCCGACCTCATCGACAGCCTCCTCGGCCTCGCGCCGGACAGCAAGCTGGGGGCACTGCGCCGCCGGCGGCCGGAGGCGCTGCGCCATGCCGAGGGCGCGCATCGCGAATTGCTGCTGCCGGAGGATCCGGGCGGGCTGAGCCGGGCCGACCGCGCCGCCCTGGCACTGCGCGTGGCGCGACGGGAGGGCGATGCGGCGCTGGCCGCGCATTACCAGGGCCTGCTGGATGCGGCCGGTGGTGTTCCCGAGGATGATGCGCGGCTGGCTGCGCTGCTGTGCTACGCGGACACAGTGGCGGCGGCGCCCGAGGAGACCTCGCGCGACGATATCGACGGGCTGGTGGCGCTTGGCCTGTCCTCGCGCGACATCGTGGCGGCCACGCAGCTCATCGCCTTCGTGCCCTACCAGGTGCGCGTCATCGCCGGGCTGCGCGCGATGCTGGAGGAGACGACGCTATGAGCCGCTTCACGCTGAAGCCTGTCGGCTGGCGCCCGCGCCTCGCCCCGGTGAAGGCCGAGAGCGCGACGCCGGCGCAGCTTGCCGCGTTGGAAGCCTGCCCGCCGGCGCAGCGGCGTTCGACCTATTTCCTGACGCTGGCGCATGACCCGGGCTCGCTTGGCGAGCGCGGCGCGCTGTTCAACATCGTCATGTACGCCGAAGGCGGCCTGCCGCGCGCGGACCGGGAGCTGTCGACGGCGGTCGTCTCGATGGTGAATGGCTGCGTCTTCTGCACCTCCGTCCATGCCAGGCGCTTCGTCGAGTTGACCGAGGACGAGCCGGCGATGCAGCGCCTGCTGGACGAGGGCTGGGCGGGTGAGTCGGACCCGCGCCGGAAGGCGATCGCCGATTTCACGGAGGCGCTGACGCGTGCGCCGGGACAGGTGACGTCCGCGCATCTGGCCCCGCTGCGCGCGGCGGGGCTGGATGAGTTGGAGATTCTCGACCTGATCCACTCCGTCGCAATGTTCGCCAATGCCAACCGGCTGATGCTGACGCTGGGCGATCCGCTGCTGCCGCGGGGCTGACAAGGCGGGTCGGCAGCGCCCGGCCCCCTCACCCAACCCTCTGCCCCCATCCGGGGGGAGAGGGCTCTTGCGGGTACCTCAGTTCACCTTCGCGCCGGAGATGCGCACCAGTTCGGCGTGGCTGGCCATTTCCTCGCGCAGATATTGCGCCAGGCGCTCCGGCGCGCCGCCGCCGTCCAACGCCATGCCGGCACCTTCCAGGCGGCGCCGCGCCTCGGGGTCGCCCAGGATATCGTTGGCCAGCGCATTTAGCCGCGACACGATCGTCGTATCCGCCCCGCGCGGCAGCATCAGGCAGAACCAGGTGCCGAAGGCCAGGCCGGGCATCCCGAGTTCGGCCGCCGTCGGCACGTCCGGCAACTGCGGCACGCGATTGGGCGACACCACCGCCAGGGCTCGCGCGCGGCCGCCGGTGACCAGCGGCTGGGCGCCGGTGACCAGGTTGAACATCGCCTGGATGCGCCCGGCGATCAGGTCCGTGGTCGCCGCTGCCGGCGCGGCATAGGGCACATGGGTCAACCGCGTGCCGCTGCGCTGCCCGTACAACTCCGCCGCCAGGTGCATGGAGGAGCCGTTGCCGGTGGTGCCGTGGTTGATGGCGCCCGGATTTGCCTTGGCGTAGGCGGTGAACTCAGCAAGGCTCTGCGCCAGGAAGTCGTTGTTGACGATCAGGATGTTCGGCACGCTGCCGAGCAGCACCACCGGCACGAAGTCGCGCTGCGGGTCGAACGGCATGTCGCTGTACATGGCCGGGTTCGTCGCCATGGTGCCGGCCCAGGTCCACAGGATGGTGTAGCCATCCGGCGCCGCGCGGGCCGCCGCGGTGGCACCGACATTGCCGGCGGCGCCTCCCCGGTTCTCGATGATCACGCGCTGCGGCAGGCGCTTCTCCATCTCCTGGGCGAAGATGCGGGCCAGATTGTCCGCGGTGCCGGCGCCACCGGGGGCGGGCACGATGATGCGGATGGTGCGCGATGGCCAATCGCCCTGAGCCCTGGCTGGCGCCGCCATGGCCAGGGCGGAGCTGGCCAGCAGGATGCGGCGGGAAATCGTCATGTCTCCAATCCTCCGTTGCCGGAAGCCTAGGCGATCCCGCTGCCGGAGCAAGCCGCAAGCGCTTCCCGCCCCGGCCAGCGGGTGCGAGGCTGCGCCATGCGGCGGATGGATGGATGACATGCCTGGATGGACCAAAACCCCGTGCGGATGCGCGTGCTCGGCGCCGACGCCATCGGTCCGGCCGAAGCCATCCTGGCCGCGTCGCGCGGGCATGACGTGGCACTGTGGTCGCCCTCCGGCCGTGGCACGGCGGGCATTGCCGGAACGCTGACCGCGGAGGGGGCGCTGGACCGTACCGTGCCGGTGCGTGTCGCCCACGGGCTGGCGGCGGCGCTTCAGGGCGCGGAGGTCGCCCTGCTCACCGTGCCCGCCTATGCGCTGGCCGACCTGCTGCCGCGTATCGCGGCGGCGGCGCCACGCAGCCTGCTGCTTTCGATGGCGCCGGCCGCCGCGCTGGCGCCGCTGGCCTACGAGACGATGCGAGGGTCGCTGGGCCCGCGCGCGCTGGTCGGGGCGATGGCGACCACGCCGATGACGGCGTGTCGCATCGCACCGGACCGGGTGCGCATCCCCGGCATTCGTGCCGCGGTGGATGTGGCCGCCGTGCCGTCCAGCACGGCGGCGGAGATTGCGGTGCTGGCGACGGCGCTGTTCGGCCGCGGCTATCCCAGGGCGCCGAATATCCTGCAGCCCGCGCTGGCCAACGCCACGCGGATCGAGCGTGGCGAGGCCTGGTCGCAGTACGAGTTGATGACCGAGGCTTCCTGCCGCCTTCGGGCTGGAGGTGCCGCCCTGGCGGAGTCCCTGCATCGCGCCAGCGTCCCCCGGGGGCCGCTGCACGAGATGGGCCAGGCGGTCGCCGCGACCGGCCGCGTTGTCGCCGGCCCGCCCAGTATGGAAACGCGCTACGTGACGGAGGACGTGCCGGATGGCTTGGCCTTCTACCTGTGGCTCGCCGGGGGCTGTGGCATCGCGATGCCGGGGACGGAGGCGACTGTGACGCTGCTGGAGACGCTTTGGCACCGCGACCTGCGGGGCAACGCGCTGCTGGCGCCGCTGGCTGGGCGGTATCTGGAGGCGATGCTGCGCGACGGCGTCGGCCGCTGCGCATCAGGCGGGCCGCGCATAAAGTAACGGGGCTGGTACTCCGCGGGCGTGCAGGCGGCACGGCTTCCGTCGATCCAGCCGAATTGACGACCTGCAAGCCACCCGTCGCAGTCTACTCGAGACGCGTGTTGTGCCCTTTGCAGCCGGCGGCAGCCAGGACGTGGTGGCACGGCTTTCGTGCGGGAGGCGCCGCAGACCGACAGCCAGAATGGCGAGGTCGAGAACCGGGCCGGTGCGGGCGGAAAGCCTCGGGCGGAGTCCGTGGCGTGCGCTGCACCTGATGGCACCACATGTTGGCCCACCACCATTTGACAATTGACCATCTCGGGGCTGTAGGCTGCCGGCTATCCTACAACCCGATCGTCGACCTCGCGCCCATCCTGCACCGGTCGAACCGCCAAGTGGCGCTGCTGGTGGCGCCTGACCGGCCGGTGGTCGACGTGGGCACGCTGCGTGAACCGCGCAGGCGCCGGCCACAGCCCCTGCCCTACGCCAGCACCGGCATGCGCACCGAGACGCGCTTCCTGGCCATCGCTAATGTACCAACAATGATCAGGGCCCGCGTCATGGATTTCGAGGCTTCGATGTGGACTGGCCTTGCTGCCCCCGCGGCCCCACCGGCGCCGGCCGGCGAGCGCTGACCTTCAGGGTTCATGCAGACGTTGGAGACGGATTTGGTGAAATCCTGATTACCGCAACTGGGAGGATGGCGCGAGACCTACACAGTTCGGGGCGCTGGCGGGGCAGGATCTGGCTCGCTGAACGCAGCTTACTGTGCCGCTGGAGGTCAAGCCGCATCGAGGCCACGCAGCCCATCAGCCATTTTGGGTCGAAGCGACACATGACGGGCCTCTCGGGACGGCTGTTTCCACCCGGCGCCCAGCGGGTCACTGGCAATCGGAACGGAAGATTTGTAGAGGAGGCTGCATTGCGTAGGTACGGTCGCCTTATCTCAGGAACTTGAGCCACAACTCCGGTTGAGCCAGCAGCGGCCCAGATGCTCGAGCCGCAGGCTGCCGCAACAGCAAATAGGCGAGGGTCTGCCCCTCCCCGTCGCTTGCCATCGAGGCCAGCAAGGGTTTGCAGATCACAGAGAGCAATAATCTTTGGAAACCACGCCAAGCTGTCCACGCCCTTTTTCATTCTCTAGATTGCGTTCGAACCATGATTCACCTCTTCGGCGCGGGAACTGGCCGCAATTGGGCGGCGGCACAATCAGGACAACATGGATGCATCCATGTTGTCCTGAACAGCAACCACCACACGGAGCAGGGAAGTCAGGGAATGCAGGAATAGAAAGAAAGTTTTGGAAGGATGCTTCCCGCCGTGCGGACTGGACTGAAGTCCATGATCGAGCGACATGGATGCATCCAACTGCATCGCGGCGCGCAAGCGGCTGAGACGGTCAGTAGGGGTTTCTTGGAGGCGTTCGCGGTGTCTCGGGAGGGGCACGCCTCGTCTTCGTCTACCTGACGAAGTGTGGGGGCACTTGGATTGCTTCAGTGCCAGCCATTTGGATGCATCCATGCAACAGCAACCGCGAATCAGCCTCTTTCCATCGAGCTGAGTCTTCCGCGCCACCGCGAAAGGTGGCACAGCGGCCGAAGTCAGGAGCAGGCATGTCAGGGCAACCAATGCGCATGGCCGATACTTTCCACCAAATCGCAGAAGTGCTGCGTTCGACTCAGCGCGCGGCGATCGAAATGGAAAATGCGCCCGATAAGCGCAAGCGCCTGCGCACCTTCTCTGCGCCCGAGGCGGCGGCACTGCTGGAGGTTTCGCAGAAGGTCTTGCGAGCCGCCGTCGGTGTGCCTGGTCGTCCGGCGCCGCCGCGACTTGCATTTGAGGACCTTCAGCGGGCGAGATTGGTGCTCAATGGGCCTCGCGTGTTGGGTGGCAACGGGCAGCGGCTCCCGACGGTGGTTTTCACCAATTTCAAAGGTGGTTCCGCAAAGACAACCAGCAGCGTTCACTTCGCGCAGTACATGGCGCTGGCTGGCTATCGCGTTCTGGTGGTGGACCTGGACAGCCAGGGCAGCGCCACCGCGCAGTTCGGGCTGGATCCTGCAACGGAGGTCGAACGGGAGAACAGCTTTGCGGCGTGGACGCACGGCCGGGATGTTGGTGTGCCGGTTCTCGGAGCCTCGCTTTGCCAACCTACCTACTGGCCGACCATCAACTTGGTCGCGGCTGGGGCCGTTCTGGCAGAGGCCGAGGAGAGCCTGTCCCGTCGGGCGGCTTCGGGTAAGCCGGAGGCCACCCTATATTTTGAGGAACTCGAAGCCTTCCTTGCGACCGTTGTGGGCCAGTTTGACCTGGCCGTGGTCGATACGCGGCCGGACGTGAACATGCTGATGACAGCGGCCCTCCACGCGGCGACCGGCATCATCGTGCCGACGCGCGCAACGATGACGGATCTGGCCTCGACCGGGGAGTTCTTCAGCCATCTGGCTGGATATGTGGCGGATTACCAAGCGGGGTTCGGCAAGGGGCTCGATCTGGTGTTCAGCAGGATCCTGGTCAGCGCGTTCGACCCGTCCGATCGGAGCCAGGAAGCCCTGCTCGAGTTGCTCCGGGAGCGGTTCGGTGATGCCGTCCTGCCGAGCCCCTTCCTGAACTCACGCGTGATGGGGACGGCGGGGTTCGGCAAGGAGACCCTGTACGAGTATGAGCCGACGACAGACCGCGCCGCATACAATCGGGTGCTGGCGAGCGCCAACGCGGTGAACAAGGCGATCGAACAGGAGTTGATCAGGGCGGCCACATTGGCAGTGGCCGCGGGGGAGGGCGTGACGTGACACAACGATCCAAGTTCGGGGCCCTCGCGCAGGCGGTGAAGGACCAGGCGGCGACTGCCTCGCGCGGGCTGCCAGCCGCGGGTGCAGACGTGGAACGGGCGGCCGGGAGATCGGACTCCCGCACGCCCAATGCCGTCGGGCTCCACAAGCCGGCCGTGGCGCTTGGCGCCCTTGCCGAAGGCCTGCGTGAGCGCGTCACCCGCCTGGAGGCAGAATTGGCCCAGGCGGCGGGCCGGAACACTGACCTCGAGCGTGCGCTCGGCCAAGCCAGGTCGGCAGCGACCAAGGCCGGCGACGCGGTCGACGAATTCGTCTTTCTTGATCCCTCGCAGATCCGGGACGAACTGCCCCGGGACCGCTTGCCGGGTGCCTTTTCGGGGGACGAGTTTGAGGACCTGCTCGCCGACATTCGTGAGAATGGCCAGAACGACGCGATCACCGTCCGGCGCTCCGAAAATGGCCTCAGCTTCGAGGTGGCCGCAGGGCGCCGCCGCCTGGAAGCCTGCCGGCGCCTCGACCGGCCGGTGCTTGCGCGGGTCCGCGGGCTGGACGACCCGGCGATGCTCCGCGTGCAGTTCTCCGAGAACGAGCGCCGCGAGGACATCTCCGCGCTGGAGCGGGCGCGATGGTTTGCGGCGGTGCGGGCAAAGCTCGCCCTGCCGTCCAAGGACGTCGCGGCGCAATTCGGCCTGGATCCATCGACGCTGAGCCTCTACCTCCGGCTTGCGCGGTTTCCGGATGAGATCGTCGGCCGCCTGCGTGAGCCACGCCGCCTGTCGGTTCTGCGCGCCAGACGCGTGATGGAAGCGTTGGAAGCGGACGCCCAGGCGCTTCGGCGGATCGTCGACGCCATCGACGCCCATGCGCGCGCCGCCGAAGGCCGAGGAACCACACCTGATCCGGAGGAGCAGGTCGAGGTGCTGGTGCGTGCGGCAGAAGGCAGGGCAGGGGATCGCCCCGGTATTCGGGCAGCACTTCCGGAACGCCGGCACGTCGTGCACCGCGGCCGGCGTGTCGGCACGCTCACGCGAAATGGCGGACAGTGGGTGTTCCGCTTCGCGACCTCGGTTGGCGAGGATGTCGTCCAGGCCCTCGCGGATCGGATTGGTGACCTCGTTGAGGAGGTGGAGAGGGCCAGTCAGCGGCCGTCCTGAGCCGCTGTTGCGCCGGCCGGGCGAGCAGTCGCAGGCAGTACGGCATTGGTCCGCCCGCCCCGGGCCAGGGCCGCTGGACGCCGAGGTAGACATCCGCCGGCCTCCGCTGTTGCGAGCCGGCGCCCTGCGGTGCTGCGTGATCGCGCGGCCTTCGCGAGCGCGGGAAGCTGCGCTCTGTCAATCTGCATCCTGCCGGCATGATTGCAAACCGGTTCGCGCCGCCGCTGGCTACCCGCGTGTCGCCCGGACGTGGTCCCGCACCTCCTTCCCTGACCAAAGGTCAGTTGATGGCGCCTCGTTCCCGCGTTGGCGCCAGGTTCCGTTCCTGAATCATGGCTGTCGGCCACCCAGAGCCGACTTGCGACCAATCGTTACGGAGCCAGGTCCTGGAGACGCAAAGGTCCGTCCGTGAGGCCCGGCGCTCGGGCTCGGATACGTCCAGGTGCGGGGATTCTGCCAACAGGCCGCCCGACGCGCACGAAGCCGCCGTAGATCAGTAGAATCATCACCCGCGGTAAGCCCTCTTACCGCGTGTGATAACGAGCTTGCCGTAATGGCGGTTCTCCGCCAGAGTCCAGCCGGCCGGAGTAGGGGCTTCATTCGTTGACCAGGGCTGACCAGGCGCGGTACTGGATCGGTAAGACCAACGTTGGTCAGGAGGCCGCGCATGTCCCAGGTCAACCTCTACGAAGCCAAAACCCAGCTCTCCCGCCTCGTCGACCGCGCCGCCGCCGGCGAGGAGATCATCATCGCCAAGGGCGGCCGCCCGCTGGCCCGCCTGGTGCCGCTGGCGGTTCGGACCCAGCCGCGCGAGCTCGGCTTCCTCGGCGACGAGGTCTGGGTCGGGCCCGACTTCGACGCGCCGCTCCCCGACGATCTGGCGAGCGCTTTCGATGGCAAGGATCCGTGAGGCTGCTCCTCGACACTCAGATCCTCATCTGGGCCGTCACCGACACCGCGCGCCTGCCCGCGGCTGTCGCGGCTGCCGTCGCGGCACCCGGCAACGAGGTCCTGGTCAGCGCGGCCTCCGTCTGGGAAATCTCCATCAAGGCCGCGCTCGGGCGGCTGCGTTTCCCGCTCGAGCGGATCGACGCGATCCTCGAGCGGGCCGGGATGGAGCACCTGCCGATCCGGGCCGCCCACGGGGTCGCCGCCGGTGCCCTGCCGCGGCACCACGGTGACCCGTTTGACCGCATGCTCGTCGCGCAGGCGCGGGTGGAGGACCTCACCCTGGTCAGCACCGATGCCGTCCTGTCCGCCTATGGCGCCCGCCTCTTCGGGGTGGAGCCGGCGCGATGAGTGAGGCGCCGGCCTCCGTGGCGGTCCGGGAGCCCGCCATCGCCCCGATGCCGACCGCCGTTGCGACGGAGGCCCTCGCCGCGGCGAAGGCCTATGCCCGCGACGCCCTGGCGCCCGAGACGCTGCGCGCCTACGCGACCGACTGGGCCCACTTCACCGCCTGGTGCCAGGCGGCCGGCTGCGCGCCGCTGCCGGCTGAGCCAGCGGCCGTCGCCGCCTATCTCGCCGCCCAGGCGCCGCTCTATGGCCGCTCCGCCCTCGAGCGCCGGCTCGCCGCCATCGGCCATGCCCATCGGCTGCGCGGGCTCGACTGGTCCGCCGGCCATCCCGCCATCCGCACCACGCTGCGCGGCATCTTCCGAACCCATGGCAGTCGCAGGCGCCAGGCGGCCGCGCTGACCTCGGCCGAGCTGAAGAAGCTCGTCGCCGCCTGCGGTGGCGACCTCGCCGGCCTGCGCGACCGGGCGCTGCTGCTGCTGGGCTTTGCCGGGGCGCTGCGCCGCTCCGAACTGGTCGCGGTCGAGCGTGAACATCTGCGCTTCACCGAGGCGGGGCTGCGGCTGCTGATCCCCACCTCCAAGACCGACGGAGAGGGCAGGGGGGTCGAGCTCGGCATCACCCGCGGCAAGCGCCCGGAGACCTGCCCGGTGCGCGCCCTCGAGGCCTGGCTCGAGATCTCCGACTGCCGCTATGGCCCGGTGTTTCGCAAGATCGACCGCTGGGGCACCATCGAGCACCGGGCGCTGGGCGGCGATGCCGTGCGCGCCATCCTCCTGAAGCGGGCCGCCGCCGCCCGCATCACCGCGGAGAGCGGCGAGCGCCTGTCGCCGCACGGGCTGCGCGCTGGCTTCGTCACCGAGGCCTACATGGCCGGCGCCCGCGACGAGCAGGTGATGGACCACACCCGCCACCGCGACCTCAAGACCATGCGTGGCTATGTCCGGCGCGCGAAGCTGGTGACGGAGAGCGCCACCAGGCTGCTTGACCTTTGAGCGCGGCACACGCCGGGGAGGGGGCGGCCGAGCCCGGAGCACCTGCCGACACGGACTGGCTCTACCACCACCTCCGGGTCACGGGCGCGCCGGAGACGGTGGCGCTGTTCCGGGCCGCTGCCGCCGGTGCGGGGGTGATCCCCTGGACCCATGACCACGGCGACGCGGCCGAGCGCTGGTTCCATATGCTGCTCGCCCCGCCGCCACCGGCCCGCCGCACCATCAGCCTGGAGGGCGCGCGGATCCTCGCCGGCCAGCTCCGCGATGCGGTGGAGGCGCGGGGCCGGCTGGTGGCGGAGCGGGCGCCGCAGAGCCAGGCCTGCCCGCTCGACCTGCACCGGCTGCTGCCGGTGCCTGACCGCCTGCTGCGGCTCGGACCGGACCACCGCGACAGCCGCACCTGGCTCTGGTCGCACTGGGGCACGACCGAGGCGCTGCGCGGCCCGGTGGAGCTGCCGATCGGCGGGCGGGGCGGCGCGCGCCGGCGCGACCCGGGCCTGTTCTGGGCCGGGTTCTGGTCCGCTGACTGGACCCCCTGGCCGGCGCTGCTGGCGCTGCGCGCCCGCTGGCCAGGCCTGCGCCTCGACCTGCGGCCACTCTACGATGGCCCCTGACGACGGCGCCTTGCTCCTCGACGCGCTCCGGCACGGCGAGCTGGACAACTCCGGCGCGCCGGAGTTGCGGCTTGGCACCTATGAGGGCCCGCTCGACCTGCTGCTCGAGCTGGCCCGGGCGCAGCGGGTCGACCTCGCTGCCATCTCCGTCGTGGAACTGGCCGAGGCCTTCGGCGCGGCGGTGGAGCGCGCCATCGCGGGCCGGCGGGTGCCGCTGTCGCAAATGGCAGACTGGATGGTCATGGCCGCCTGGCTGCTGCTGCTCCGCTCGCGGCTACTGCTGCCACCGGGATCGGAGGCGGACCGCGCGGCGCAGGCGGAGGCGGCCGCGCTGCGGCGGCGGCTGGCCGACCGCGCGGCGGTGCACGCGATGGCGAGCTGGCTCGAGCGGCGGCCGCAGCTGGGCCGGGAGATCTTCGGGCAGGGGGCGCCGGCACCGGAGCCGCAGCCGATGCCGCTTGCCGACATCACCGAGCTGCTGCGCGCCTGCCTGCGGCTGATCGCCCTGCCGATGCGCCAGCGCGTCTACCGGCCGAACCCGCCGCCGCTCTGGCGCGTGCCGGACGCGCTGGCGAGGATCCGCGGCATGCTGGCCACGCTGCCCGGGCAGGGCGCGCCGCTCGCCCACTTCGTCCCGCGCAGCGGCAACAGGGCGCGCACGCCCCTGCAGCAGCGGGCGGCTCTGGCCAGCACGCTTGTGGCTGCGCTGGAACTTGGCCGTGACAGCGTGCTCACCCTTGAACAGACGAATGCTTTCCAAGAGATTCGCCTTCATGGTGCCGCGAGCGGATCAGGAATTGGGGCACCCGGACCACCGAACGCCGGGACCTCGCGCCACGTCGTACCATCGACAGATGCCGAAGTGGCGTGACGTGCCAATGCCGAGTGAACCCGCCGCACGCGGACAAGCTTCAGCCACGCCTCGCGGGCCAACACGCCCAACTTCCGCGGAACAGCACCTTCGAGGTCTTCAGGTCCTGCAAAGAGGACAATGCCGGTGCCTCTCGCATGCGTTGCGATACCGTACCTAATCCTGCGGAGGCAGCCCTGCTGTGAAGGGCGGGTCGCGCAGACATTGGGTGAACACCTGCGTCGGGCTGGACAATCATGCGCGCGCACTGGTCCAGGAAGGCCAGGGTCAGGCGGTCCTCCCGTTCCGCGACGGCGGAGAAGCCCGGAAACTGAGGTAGATCGGCAAGTCCGAGAATCTGGACCGGCCGCAAGGCAGCAAAGCTACCGACAGAGGCAATGCCATCGCGGATTTCGGCAACCGGCAGCGCCAGGCGGCGTCCCTGTGGACTTCTGGCCCTCACCACTGCCGTCATGGCCGCCCAGTTCGGCCGCACGTCGCCTTGGCGCGCTGCGGGCCGTGTCAGAAGACCTCAACCCCGGGATTGCGCGCGGCCTGGCCTTCGCATTCCCGGTCAAGGCGCTCGCTTGCCACGCTGCCACTGCCGGGGGCGGGCCTTTTCGGCGCCGCCGCTAAGCCGCTTCCGTTTCCGGCTGAGGTCTTCGAGCTTCGATGGACATGGACAAGATGGCCCTGGCCTTCCGGCCTCTGCTCACTTCCACGGACACGCGTCGTGGAGCACGGTGGCATCCTCGCCATGTAGCCGACGACATGCTTGGGCTTCGGCTCGCCTGAAGGAAATTTGCCATGAGCTTCATGCAGCGCTTTGTAATCGGGCTTTGCCTGTTGCTGAGCAGTCCGGCCATGGCGCAAAATCTGCGCATCGGGATCCAGGCGCCGCCCAGCACGCTGGACCCGCACTGGCTCCTGAACCTGGCGAATACTGGCGCCCTGAGGAACATCTACGACACGCTGGTGGCCCGCGACGACCAGATGCGCCTTCGTCCGGGCTTGGCCGAATCCTGGCGCGTGGTGAACGACACCACCTGGGAGTTCAAGCTGCGTCCCAACGTGCGTTTCCACGACGGCGCGCCGCTGACCTCGGCCGATGTCGTAGCCTCGTTCCAGCGGGTGCCGAACGTGCCGGGCAACCCCAACCCCTATACGATCTACCTCTCCGGCGTGACGGCCGTGGAACCGGTCGATGATCTGACCTTCAACATCCGCACTGCCGGGCCGCTGCCAGCCCTGCCGACCAACCTGACGCAGATCTTCATCGTGCCGCGATCCGTGGCGCAGAAGGACAATCCGGAATTCAACTCCGGCGAGGCCGCGATCGGCACCGGCCCGTTTCGCCTGGCAAGCTGGTCCACCAACGCCCCGCTGGTGCTGCGGCGCAACGAATCCTGGTGGGGCGGCGCGGTGCCGTGGGAGACGGTCAGCATGATGCCGATCCCGAACGACACGGCCCGCGTCGCGGCCCTGCTCGCCGGAGATGTCGAGTTCATCAACAACGTCCCGCTGCAGGACGCGTCGCGCATCGCCTCCGATCGCCGCGTCGCGCTGTTCGCCAGCCCGTCCATCTACGCGGTCAACATCTACCTGGATGTGGAGCGTCCGAACCCTCCGGGCGTGGAAGCGGACGGCCAGAATCCGATGCGCGATGTCCGGGTGCGGCGCGCCATGTCGCTGGCGCTGAACCGCGACGGCATCGCGCGGCAGATCATGGAGGGCCACGCCGATTCCATCGACCAGCCCGTGCCGCCCTTCATCTTTGGCGCCATCCCGGACCGAACCGTGCCGAGCCAGGACCTCAATGGGGCAAGGGCCCTGCTGGCGGAGGCGGGGTTCCCACAGGGCTTCGGGCTGAACCTGTTCTGCTCGCCGAGTCGTACGCCGCGAATCTGCCAGGCGATCGCCGCGGCCTGGACGCGCATCGGTATCCGCACCACGGTCGAGGTGGTGCCGCAGGCAACCTTCCTGACCCGCCGCAACCGGCGGGACTACGGCGCCTTCGTCACCGTCTTCGGGTCCCTGACGGGCGAGACGTCCTATCTGCTCGGCTCACAGCTGCATTCCGTGGGCACGGTGCCGGGGCTCGGGTCGCTGAACTTCACCGGGCTTGGCAGGCCGGAGACGGATGCGCTCATCCAGCGTGCCCGCGCGACGCTGGATGACGCGGAGCGCGCGCGCCAGCTTCGCAGCCTGGTGCAGCACACCGTGGATGAAAGCCTGATCATCGGCGTCGCACTGCTGCGGTCGGTGAATGCAGGGCAGGCCAGGCTGGCCTTCCGGCCGCGAGCGGACGAGGAGGTGCAGGCGGTCACGATCACGCCGCGCTGACCCTCGGCGAGCGCGGGTGCCGACGCGGAAGCATGGCGCCGGCCCGATGCAGGTTGCCAGCGTGCCGCGCGCGCCTGCATCCTCAGGGTTCATTTCCCGCGAGGCCTGAGCGTGCAGCGAACCACCATCCTGATCTCCTCCCCGTTGGAGGAGGAACATGTGGCGCGCATACGCGCCATGGATCCGAAGCGGCTGGAGGTGCTGTTCGAGCCAGGCCTGCTGCCGCCGACCCGATACCGGAACGACCATGGCGGAGCTCCATTCCAGCGTGATGCGGAGCAGGCGCAGCGCTGGGATGCGCTGATCCGGCGCGCAACCGTATCCTGGGATATTCCAAAGGCGCAGGATCTCGCGAAGATGGATGGGCTGCGTTGGATCCAGGCCACCAGCACCGGCGTCGGCCAGCACGTCCGGCGGCTGGGCCTGCACGACCGCGACGTGCTGGTGACCACGGCCCGCGGATCGCACGCGCAGCCGCTGGCCGAGTTCGTCTTCATGTCATTGCTCAGCCATTGGCGCGGCCTGTCCCACCTGCAGGCGGAGCAGCGGGCGCATCGCTGGGAGCGTTACTGCCAGCCGCCGGTGGCGGGCCGTACCCTGGTGATCCTGGGCGCCGGCGACCTGGCGCGCGGCTCGGCGCGCCTCGCCAAGGCGTTGGACATGCATGTGATCGCCATCGCCCGCGAGCCGTCGAAGGCTCGCGCGCATGATGACCTGTTCGATGAGATCGTCCCGCCAGGCGCCCTGCACGCGGCGCTCGGTCGGGCCGATGCGGTGCTGCTGACGGTGCCGCATACGCCGGAGACGGAGCGCGTGATCGACGCGGCGGCGATTGCGGCGATGCGCCCCGGCATTGCCTTTGTGAACATCGCCCGCGGCCAGATCGTCGACGAAGACGCGCTGATCGGCGCGCTGCGGACCGGCCATATCGGCTTCGCTGCGCTGGATGTGACCCTGGTGGAGCCGCTGCCATCGGACAGCCCCCTCTGGGACCTGCCGAACGTCCTGATCAGCCCGCATTCCGCCAGCACGGTGCTCGAGGAGAACGAACGGATCGTTGAGATATTCCTGCACAACCTGGAGTGCTGGTTGGATGGCCGGCAGGCCGACATGCGGAACGTGTTGGACAAGGCGCTGATGTACTAAATGAGGTGATCCCGTTCGTCGGGGGCGCGTCCGGACTTGCGCCGTGGCTGCACCCGCTTGGGCCGCCTGTCCCTCCGCGCGAAAGGACCAGGAATTCAGCCGGAAGGTGGCCTGCCATCACCTTCGGCCATGTCCGGCGCCGCATCTGCGCGCAAGAAGCGGAGGGTCACCTGCAGGCCGCTCTCGGGCGAGGAGCTGACATGCAGCCGGGCCCCGGCATTGTGCCGCAGCGACTGCACGATCAGGGCGCCGAGCCGCCCCGAGGTGGGCCAACTGGTACCTGCCGGCAGGCCGACACCATCATCGGCAATCAAGACCTTGCAGCCCTCGGGATCAACCAGGCTGTGCAGCGTGATCGTGCCGCCGGCGCGTCCGACGAAGGCATGCTTCAGCGCATTCGTCAGTACCTCGTTCACCACGAGCCCGGCCGGCATCGCCACATTGATCGAGACCGGCCAGCTATCGACCTTGAGGTCCAGCCGAATCCCTTCCACGGCATGCGCCTGCATAACGGCGGAGGCGACCTGGCTGAGATATGTCCCCAGATCCACGCTCTCACCGGTCTTGTCTGGAGCAAGCGAGCGATAGAGCAGCGCCAGCGCGCTGACCCGGCCGGCCAGGCGACTGAAGGACGCCCCGGTTTCATCATCCGGCGCATTCCGGCTCTCCAGCCGGATCAGCGCGGTGATCATCTGGAGGTTGTTCTTTACGCGATGTTGCAGTTCGCGCAGCAGTACGTCCTTTTCCTGGACGCGCTTCTCAAAGGCTTCGAGGTTGCTCCGGCTCTGCGGGTTGACTGCGGCCAGCGCCACGAGCCGAAACAGGGCAGCGCCATTCTCGTCGTGGATGATGTTCGACCAGGCGTCGAGGGCGGTTCCGTCCTCTTCCCCGCCCGACACCATGCGGAAGATGCCGATATGGTCCTCACCTGCCGTGATCGCGTCGCTGAGCTGCCGGTCGTCATCCGTGGCACTGGCGATAGCCTTCATGTCGCTCCAGGGGCGACCCAACAGCTCATCCGGCCGCAGCTTGGACAGCCGCTCGAATTCAAGATTGGCATAGGTGACACGCTCCCGTGGCTGCAACTCGGCCACGGCGATCGCGAAGGGAATGTTGTCGAGAAACTGCTTGAACCGATCGCTGTCGAGCGCCGCGGCGAGGTTCGGACTGCTGAACAGCTCGTTCAGCGGCCGGGTCATGTCGTCGTCGGCTGTCATGGGAAGCCCCCAAGGTGATCGGCAAGGTCGTGAATCTGAGGCAGCCGAACTGAATAGACGTAGACGGACAGGGCAGCAATCGACAGGCGGGTCATGCCGCCAGGCTGAAAGGGCTTGCGGCGAGACCTAGCGGAAAGGCTCCGCTACACCGGCCTGAACGGCCGGCTGCGGGGGCAGCGAGCTTGCGGGCTTGATCGAGAAAAGGGCCCAGGCTGACGCGGCGCTGAACCTCGCCGATGGGCGCTGGCGCCATGGCAACCGCTTCGACCAGGTCTGCGGCGCCATTGCCGAAGTGCAGGACACGCATGGTCATGCGGCGCGCATGCCGGGCGAAACGCTCTGGCAGGTCACCGCCTATGTCCGGGACCTGGAACGCAACGCCCCCCGATGCGGCGGCGCCAGGAGCTGGACCAGAAGCGCGAGCCAGGAGCGGGGGGATGAGGCGCGCCCTGCGGACGGTTGCGAGCCCGGCGCTGCTCCTGCTGGCAGCCGCCTGCGGCGGCGGGCCGCAATCCGCGCTCGATCCCGCCGGCGACCACGGGTTTCGCCCTCGCTGCCGTCGTGCCGCTCTGCCTCGCCACGCAGGGCGCGGGCTGGACGCTCGCCGGCACGCCGCCGCCCGACGTGGCCTTCGGCCTGGCCTTCATCCTGGTGCTGCTGGCCAGCGAATGGCCAAACCGCCGGCTGGCGAAGCGGGCGGAGGTACGGGACCTCCCCGCCATGCGCCGCGGGATGCTGCTGATGACGGCGATCGGCCCGCTGCTGATCGGCATCCGCGTGCTCGAGCTGATGCACCTCAACGTGCGCTGGTACGACAGCGCCTACGGCTCGACGATCTGGCTGCTGATGGTGCTGCACACCATCCAAGCCGCTTGTCCGGCTTGAAGGCGGGCCACTCCACAGCGCAGTCCGGGTGCTGATCGCTTTCCGCCCCGCTCGCGGCAGCCTCCGCGTGGCCGCCAGCGGTCAGGAGCGCAGGGCCTCCCCGGCTGCGTAGCGGCGCGAGGCGTCCACCAGGTCTGCCACCACACCAACCTCAGCGGCGTCGCGCGGGGCGTAGACCATCACGATCTGGCGCGACACGGTCGGAACGCCCGCCAGCGGGTGGGGCTCCGCCCAGCCGGCGCGCATGGCATCCTCCCGCAGGCCCGGCGGCAGCGTCAGGTGCAGGCTGCCATCCGCACCCGGATGCACATGGGCAAATTCGCGTCCGAGCAGGAACGCCTCCTCCGGCCCGCCCGCGGCGGCGGCGGGCAGGTGGAAGCCGAGGGTGCGCGGCGGCGCGCGGTGGCTCGGCGCCACCTCCACGCCCGGCATGGCGCGCAGACGCTCCATCAGGCCCTCGATCACGGATCGGTCCGGCTGCTGGTCGAGCTGGCTATGCGGGTTGGTGAGCGTGGTCCGCGGCCGGGGGCTGACGCGAAGGGGGAGGGACATGGTGATCTCCAGTCAGAGGTTCGTTCCGACCGGAAGATGGCGTTGCGTATTCGGGATGGGGAGAGCATGATTACGGGATGGTGCATCCCAAATACGGGACGAAGCTGCCGGACTACGAGGCGCTCGCCCTGTTCCTGCGCGTCGCCGCGCATGATGGCTTCGGGGCGGCCGCCCGCGCCTCCCGGATGCCGAAGAGCACCCTCAGCCGTCGCATCGCCGAGTTCGAAGCCGACCTCGGCACGCCGCTGCTCCGGCGGACGAGCCGGGGCGTTTCGCTGACGGCGGAGGGCGCCGCGCTTGCCGAGGCCTGCCGTGGCGGCTTCGAGGGGCTGGATGCTGCAATCGCTCATGCGGCGCCACGCGACGGAGCGCTGCGCGGCCCCCTCGTCGTCTCGGCGCCACAGGCTTTCGGCGTGGCAGTCGTGGAACCTGCATTGCTCGACCTCGCCGCCCGGCATCCGGCATTGCGCCTCGACCTGCGTCTGGAGGACAGGCGGGCGGATTTCGAGATTGACGGTCTGGACCTCGCCATCCGGATGGGGGAGCTGGACGACAGTGCCCTTGCCGGCCGGCGGCTTTGCCTGGTGGCCCGGGCGGTGGTGGCCTCCCCGGCCTTGCTGGCAGGACGGACGCCGCCGACGCAGCCTGCAGATCTGGCGGCCTTCGCGGCCCTCGCCCCGCGGCAGGGGCCGCTGCGTTGGATGCTGCAGGGCCCCGGCGGCGCCCTCGCCACAATCGAACCCGCCGCGGTGGCTTGCATCAACGATGCGGGCGGGCTGCGCCGTGCCGCGCTGGCCGGGCTGGGCCTCGCCCTGTTGCCGCGGTTCCTGGTGAAGGTGGAACTGCGGGCGGGAACGCTGGTCGAGCCGCTGCCCAGCTGGCAGCCGGCAGCCCTGCCTGCCACAGCCCTGTTCCGGCGGGCCGCCACCGCCGTCCCGGCCGTGCGCGACGCGGTCGATGCCATCGCCCGCCTGGCGGCTTCCGGGAACTTCTGAGCGGCCTACGGCCTGTCGAATGGAGGTTCGGCGTTCAACAAGGCGCCCACCTCCTGGACGACGGGGTCCGCTGGCATCGCCGCACCTATGTCGGCTCGCTGACCGGCACCATCATCCAGGCGATCCCCAAGGCGGGCCCACGCGACGGCGTGATGATGCTGGACGAGACCGACAACATGGGCCGCGGAATCCAGGGGGGATCCTTCCGCCGCGTGGTCGTCATCGCGACCGCATGGAGATCATCGACCTCAGCGGCTGCACGGAGGCGGAGACGCAGCAGATCGCGCGGCGCGACCTGCTGCCACGGCAGCGCGGAGCAACAGCGGCCGAGGCGGCGTTCCAGGACGCGGGTGACAGCGCCGGCCCTTGCGCCTCCAGGTCGGCGGCCAAGGCGCTGCAACCTGTCCTGCGACGAGCCTGGATTGTCAGGTCGCGGGATCGACCCCACTCGCCAAATAGGCGGCCTTCGCTCGTTCTCCGTTCAGCGCCCTGAGGAATGCCTCCGCAGCGGCGCGGTTCGGCGACTGCGTCATCATCGCGGCGGAGAACGAGGAAACCTGTTGCAACTCCTCCGGGAACTTCCCGACCACCTCGATGCCGGGGACGACCATCAACTCACTCACCTGCTGCACGGCAAGATCCGCCTCCCCGGTCACCAGCTTCTCGGCGGTGAATCCGGCCGGAATCACCGTGGCACGGCTGCGCACGGCATCGGCGATGCCAAGGCGGTCGATCACCGTCTCGAGGTGGATGCCACTGGCCCCCGCGCGCGAATAGGCGACGGAGCGTGCCTGCAGCAGGGCCGCCTTGAACGCCTCCACCGTTTCGATTGCCGGATGCGGCGCACCACCTGCCACGGCAAGACCGAGGCGGGAATGCGCCACCTCCACCCGTGTCGCCGGATCGACCTTGCCCTGCTCGACCAGCTCATCCATCGAGGCCTTGATCAGCACGAGAATGTCGGCCTGCTCACCGGCGGCGACCTTGGTCATGATCAGCGTGGTCGGCACCCAGTCGACCACCACCCTGTTGCCGGTGTTCGCTTCGTAGTCAGACACGATGCCGCCCTCGAAGGCACCGCGTACGGCGAGCCCGGACAGGATCCGAAGCGTCGCGCCCGATAGATTGGCCATGGGTTCTGCATCTCCTCCGATGGGTATAGTCTGACCCGGTACCCGCCCGGCGGTCTGCCAGCAACAAGGTCCTCCCATGCCCTGCCGCATCGTGCTCCTTCACGCAACTCCCGTCGCCATGCAGCCGATCCAGTCCGCCTTTGCCGAACGCTGGCCGGAGGCGGAAACGGTCAACCTGCTGGATGATGGCCTCTCCCTCGACCGTGCGCGCGAATCGGAGCTGACCGAGGCGATGATCGAGCGTTTCGTCGCCTTCGGAACCTATGGCCACCGCATGGGCGCGGATGGCATCCTGGTGACCTGCTCCGCCTTCGGCCCGGCGATCGACCGCATGATCGAGGCGCTTCCCATCCCGGTGCTCAAGCCGAACGAGGCGATGTTCCAGGCGGCGATCGCCCAGGGCGGACGCGTCGGCATGCTGGCGACCTTCGGGCCATCAGTCGGCACGATGACGGAGGAATTCGATGAATTCGTCGCCCGCAGCGGCCGGCCGGCGAGCCTGACCACCGTGCTGGTGGCGGATGCCATGGACCTGCTGAAGAAGGGCGACGCGGATTCACACAACCGCCTGGTCGCCGAGCGCGCGCCGGAGCTTGCCGGGTACGACGCCATCATGCTCGCCCACTTCTCAACCTCCCGCGCCGCGGCGGCGGTCCGCAGGGTGGTGGACGTCCCGGTGCTGACGGCGCCCGATGCGGCGGTGCTGCGCATGCGGGAGATGATCGAGGCCCGCGCGGGAAGCTGACGGGTCCGCCGGTCAGGCTTGTCATCTCCCGAGCGAGGTGTCAGCCGATCTCCCTGGCCAGGCGCAGCGCCAGCGCAACCAGGTGCCGCACCGGGTTGGCGGCCGCGGAGAACGGCATGACGGACATGTCGCACACGTAGAGTCCTCGCCCTTGCTCGCCACGCACCTCGAGGTCTTCGCCCACGACGCCGGGGGTGAACTCCTGGTCGTGGCGCGCCTTGCTCGGCATGCGCAGCGACCCGACCGCGTGGTGGACCGTGCCCCAGCCAAAGCCGTGGCCGTTCTGGCCCATCGTCTCCCACGGCGTCGCGGGGACGCCGTTGTTGTCGAACGTCCCGATGACCCTGCGCGCCATCCCGTTGAGGAGGTCGAAGATCTCCTGGTCTGTCCGCTCCGGCCAACCAGCCAGGGCGGGGAAGCGGTTCCTGCGCAGGTGGTCCGTGTGGCTCTGGTTCCGGAAGCGGATCTCGGGGACGTAGCCCAGGTGGTCGGCCGGGAGGATCGCGTTGTCCGGGTCCAGCGGATTGCCGAAGCTGAACTTGATCTCAAGGGAAGGGGGCCCCGGTGCGGGAAACGGTTCGCTGGGCGCGGACGGGTCGTTCTCCCGCAGGTGCCAGTATTCGTGGTTGACGTTCATCTCGATGTTGAAGGGATAGCGCACCGCCGCGCCGTCTCCCGGCAGCCCCCGGCTGTAGAGGATGATCTTGGCCGATATGCCCCGCGGGATCTCGAGGCCCGAGATATGCGTGGCCTGGCTGTGGAACACGCCCGTGGTCGGGTGGTCGGTCAGCCCAACCCCGATGAGATCCTGCACCGGCTGATCCAGCGTCCGGCCGATGGTGCTGCGCCGCAGGAGCTTGGGGCTCTCGATCGACCCGCCCGCCAGCACCACGGTTCTCGCCCGGAAGAAGCGGGCCTCGCCCGTCAGCGTGTTGCGCGACACCACCTCGAGGCGCCCGTCCGGATCCGGCATCCGGATGACGTCCTCGACGTAGTGGTTCAGCAGCATCTTCAGGCCAGTTGGCTCCGCGCCGGAATTGTGATCGCCGGAGAGCTTGAGCTGGTTCACTAGCAGCTCCGCGGTGTTGAACACCCCCGTCGACTCCCGCGGAAATTCCTTCGCCGCCTCGCCGCTGGCCTGCAGGTAGGGCTGGTCCAGGGCGCGCGGCGTCTGCACGATCTCGAAATCCGCCGCCAGTTCCGTTGCGCGGAGGCGTGCCACGATGCCTTCCGCGATGTCGCCGAGCGTCAGCGACTCGTTCATCTTCTTCCCCGCCTCGTCCAGCAGGCCGCCCTTGAACGCCGCGCGCACCTTGTCGGGGAAGAAGTTCAGTTCCCAGTCCTGCAAGCTCGGGATCAGGCCGGACCAGAAGATGGAGCGGCCGCCCAGGTTCATCTGCGGGAACTCGCCGATGAAGAAGGGGTTGCCGTGATCCCCGCGCTGCGCCGCCTGCCAGAACGTCCGGCAGCCGAAGCGCTTGGCCACCTGGTCGTTGGACAGGCGGGAACAGTTGTAGACGTGGGTCGGGTAGAGGAAGGTGCCGGCCTCCAGCACCAGGATGCGGCGTCCGTCCTGCCGGTCGGCGAGGGCATCCGCCAGCACGCCGCCGCCGATGCCGGAGCCTATGATGATGATGTCGAAGTCGCCGCTGGCGCCGGTGTAGGAGGGGGAGACCCTCTGGAACACGGGGTTCAGGTCGGCGATGAAGTTCGGGAAGGTCCCCGGGGTGAACGTCATCCTGGTGCACTCCGCGCGCGGTGTGATCCCGCCGGCGAGAGGCTACGATTTCAGCGTCGCCTGATGCCACATCCACGTCGACCCGCCTGTCGATGACGTGCACGGGGAGACGCCCCGGCTGCAGACCTCGCCTAGAAGACCAGCAGTTCCCGCGCCGCAGCGAGCGTTCGGCGGGCGCCAACCATGTGGAGCGAGTTGAGCCAGCGTTGCAGTGGCACGACGAAGGCCGGCTGCGTGCCGAGGTCGCCGAACACCGCCTCGACCGAGAGCAGAGGGCCGGGGTCCGGCCCGCCCTCCAGCGCCCGCTGCCGCAGCAGCGGTGCCAGCGCGTGCCGCAGCAGGATCGGCTGGCCGGCCTCGTCCTCTCCGGCCGCGCAACGCATCCAGGCGGCGACCGCAAGCGCCAGCAGGTCCACCGGCAGGCCGTCGCGCAGGCGGTCGCGGAGTGGGTCGAGCAGGATGGTCGGCGACCCATCCGCCACGATGCGGGCGGGGGTGTCGCGGATGGCGGGATTGGCGAAGCGCGCGACCAGGCTTCGCTTGTAGGCCTCGAGGTCCACGCCTGGTACCGGCGGGACGGTCGGGCCGGTCTCGCGGTCCATCACCGCCCGCATCAGCGCCGCCAGGTCGGCATCCGCCAGGCAGTCCGAGACATGCGCATGGCCAAGAAGACGCCCGAGGCCCGCCACCGTGTGATGGCTGGCGTTCAGCAGGCGCAGCTTCATGAATTCATAGGGCCCGACATCCGGGACGAGTTGCGCGCCCACCTCCTCCCATGCCGGGCGACCGCCCGCGAACCGGTCCTCGATCACCCATTGGCGGAAGGACTCGCAGGGCACCGGCCAGCGGTCGCGCAGGCCGTGCCGCGCTGCCAGCCCCTGCCGGTCCTCCTCCGTCGTGCCGGGCGTGATGCGGTCCACCATGGTGGAGGGAAAAGCGGCTTCGGCCGATATCCAGCGCGCCAGCGCCGGGTCGCGCATCTCCGCGAAGGCCAGCACGGCGTCGCGCAGCACCCGGCCATTGTGCTGGATGTTGTCGCAGGACATCGCCGTGAAGGCGGCCGCGCCGGCATCGCGGCGGCGGCGCAGCGCCTCCACGATCAGGCCGATCGCGGAGCCCGGCGCCTGCGGTGCGGCGAGGTCCGCGCGGATCGCCGGGTTCTGCGGGTCGAGCTGCTTCGTCGCGCGGTCGACGCAGTAGCCGTTCTCGGTCACCGTCAGGCTGACGATGCGGACGGCAGGCGCGTCCATCGCGCGCAGCAGGGCGGCGGGGGAGGATGCGGCGTCGATCAGGCCGGCCAGCGAGCCGATGACCGTCGCGCGTTCATCGCCGTCACCGCGTTCGAGCAGCGTGTAGAGGCCATCCTGCGGTGCCAGTGCCTCGATGATCCCGCGATCCGTCGGCATCAGGCCGGCGCCGAGGATGCCCCAGGACAGCGCGTCGTCGCGCCGTTCCATCAGGTCGTGCGTGTAGCGGGCCATGTGGGCGCGGTGGAAGTTGCCTGGGCCGACATGCACGATGCCGGCGCGCACCGCGGCCGGGTCGTAGGACGGGGTCTGCACCGCGGGCGGCACGGCCCGCAGCGTCGCGCGGCTGAGTTCGATCACGCTGTCCTCCATGGCCTTTCAGGCGACCAAGACCTCTGCCCCCGCCGCGCGCAGCGCCCGGCCAGTCGCGGCCGGTGCGGCGGCATCCGTGACCACCATGGCACCGCGCCCGGGGCGGGCCACGCGGCAAGGCGCGGCGCGGCGGAATTTCGTGGCATCCGCCACCACGAGGAGGCGCCCGGCGCCCGCGAGCATGGCCCGCGCCACCGCCACCTCGTCCTCGTGGTAGTCGAGCAGCCAACCATCCGCGCCGATGGCGCCGACGCCGGTGAGCAGGGCGTCGCAGCGCCAGCGGCCGGCCATTTCGGCCGTCGTCGTGCCGGTCAGCCCGCCATTCCGCGCCTGCCAGGCGCCGCCCAGCAGGTGCACCTTCATCCCCGGCGCTGCGCCGAGGATGCGGGCCGCCGCGCTGCTGTTGGTGACCACGAGCAGGTCGCGATGCGTCGCGGCCAGGGCCGCAGCCGTCGCCTCCACCGTCGTGCCGAGGGTCAGGAACACCGACGATCCATCCGGCACCAGCGCGGCCGCGGCCTGCGCGATCCGTGCCTTCGCGGCGCTGTTCTCCACGTGGCGCACGGCATAGTCGGTGTTGGCGATGGAGGAGGGCAGGCTGGCGCCGCCATGGTGGCGACGCAGCACGCCCTTGCCGGCCAGTTCCGACAGGTCGCGCCGGATGGTCTGGGGCGTGACGGACAGGCCGACCGCCAGTTCCTCGATGCCTGCATAGCCGCCGCGGCGGCGCAGCGTGTCGAGGATTCCTGCATGCCGGCTGTCGGCGCCCATCCCTGCGCGTCCTTCACCTGGGTCTCGTTCCGTCCGCGGAAATCTGAGTGCGAAAACGAAAATCCACTTGCGGAATCCAACATAGGGCGTCTTCAATCCGGTCTGCAACATGGCGCAGCACGCGCCGACCACAACAAGGCGCAGCACGCGCCATGATCACCGCGGTCCACCGCGGGATGGGGAGAACGGCCATGAAGCGGCGTGAGCTCATCGGTGGCGCCTTGTCGATCGCAACGGCTGCCGGAACGGCCCCGGCGCGCGCCCAGACCAGCGCCTTCGACTGGCGCCGGCAGGACGGCCAGACCATCAACCTGATGTTCAACAACCACCCCTGGTCACAGGCGATGCGCGAGCTGGTGGCGGAGTTCACCGCCCGCACCGGCATCCGCACCCGGATCGAGATCTTCAACGAGGAGCAGTTCCGCGCCCGCCTGACCACCTTCATGCAGGGCCGTTCCGCCGACCTCGACGTCTTCATGACCCTTGCGAGCCGGGAGGGACCGGTGTTTCGCCGCGCCGGCTGGTATGCCGACCTGGCGCCGCTGCTCGCGGACCCGTCGCTCACCGCGCCCGACTACGACGCGGCCGACTTCTCCGCCTCCATCCAGGGCGCCAACACCTTCGACGGGCATGTGGTCGCGGTGCCGATCAACCAGGAAGGCCCGCTGTTCTACTGGCGAAAGGACGTGTTCGAGCGGCTGGGCATCGCCGAGCCTCGCTTCCTGGAGGACATCCCGGCAGCTGCCGCGGCCATCAAGGCGGGTGATACCAGCATCATCCCCTGGTCCGCGCGCGGCCTGCGCACGGCCATCCCCTACGCCTTCATCGGCTTCGTCAACAACCTCGGCGGCTCCGTCGCCACGGCCGATGGCAAGCCTGGCATGTCGCAGCCCGGCAGCATCCGCGGGCTGGAGATGTATGCGAACCTGCTGAAGGACTACGGGCCGCCGGGCGCGCTGAACCACACCTTCACCCAGGTGATCGAGCTGCTGGGCTCCGGCCGCGTCGCGATGGTGCACGAAAGCAGCAACGAATTCGCCAACATCATGCGCTTCCCGGGCCGCGCCAACGACCTCGGCGTGAAGGTGCTGCCGCCGGGTCGGGACAGCGGTATCTCGAAGCCCGCCGCGATCGGCTGGGGCATCTCGATCTCCAGCCATTCGCGCCGCCAGCCCGCGGCCTGGACCTTCCTGCAATGGGCGACGTCGAAGGACACGCAGGCCAAGCTGGTCTCGGCCGGCGTCGCGCCGCCGCGCGCCTCGGTCTTCCGCGGCCCGGCCTTCGAGGCCTGGGCGGCGGAACAGCCGATCCGCCGCGCCTGGGCCGATGCGCTGGTGCAGCTGGGCCGGGAGGGCACCGGCGTGTTCCAGCCGCCGACCGACCGCATCCCGGAAGCGCGCGAGAAGATCGGCGACGCCGTGCAGCAGGTCATCCTCGGCCGTGCAACGCCGGCCGAGGCGGCCCGCACGGCGGATGCAGAGCTTGCGAAGCTCCAGTAGGCGCGGGTCCTCCTATCGCTGGATGGTGGCGCCCGCGTTGATCTTCGCGGGCGTCATGATCGTCTTTCCGTTCGGCTACGCGGTGTGGCTGTCGCTGTCCGAGGTGGCGCTCGGCCAGGCGCCGCGCCTGAACAGCGGCGCCAACTATGCGCGCTTGGTCGCCGATGCCGATTTCTGGAACGGGCTGCGGCTGACCCTGACGCTCTACGTCGTCTCCCTCGCGGCACAACTCGTCATCGGCACCTGGCTCGGGTTGCTGCTGGCGCGGTCGCGCCGCGCGCGCGGCCTGGTGCGGACCATCCTGGTCTCGCCCTTCATGCTGCCGCCGGTGGTGATCGGGATGATGGCGATCGTCATCCTCGACCCCTCCTTCGGCATCGCCAACTGGATCCTGATGCAGATCGGCCTGCCGCCGCGCCTGTGGCTGGCGGACCCGGACACCGTGATCCTGACGGTCGCCGCCATCGACACCTGGCAATGGACGCCCTTCGTCGCGCTGATCGTCATGGGCGGCTACCTGTCGCTGCCCGCGGAGGTGTTCGAGGCGGCGGAGGTGGATGGTGCGCAGGGCTGGCAGCGCTTCCGGCGCATCACCCTGCCGCTGCTCGGCCCGACGCTGGTCACCGCCGCGGTGCTGCGCAGCGTGGATCTGCTGCGCTTCTTCGACGTGATCTACATCACGACACAGGGCGGCCCCGGCACGGCCAGCACCACGCTGAACATCCTGGCGTATCGCCGTGGGTTCGAGTTCTTCGACATCGGCTATGCCAGCGCCATCATGGTCACGCTCTCGGCCATCGTCTTCGCCTCCGTCCTCGCCTTCGCGCGGCTGCGCCGGGCCGTGACATGGTAGGGCGGCGGTTCTGGCGCGCGGCCGATACCGCATCCCTGGTCCTGGTGCTGGCGGTGCTGGTGGCGCCGGTCGCCTGGGTGGTGCTCAGCGCCTTCAAGACGCGGACGGAGGTGGCGGCGCTGCCGCCGAAACTGCTCTTCACGCCGACGCTGGAGAACTTCGTCGAACTGTTCGGCCGTGGCGACTTCCTGGACTACACCTGGAACAGCTTCGTCGTGGCGGGTGGCTCCGCCCTGCTCGGCCTGGCACTCGGGTTCCCGGCCGCCTTCGCCATGGCCTGGCACCGCATGACCTGGCCGGCGACCGCCACGCTGTTCGCCCGCATGGCGCCCGGAACGCTGTTCCTGCTGCCCTGGCTGATCATGTTCACCGAGGTCGGGCTGACCGGCACGCGGACCGTGCTGGTGCTGACCCATGCCGTCATCACCCTGCCGGTCACCATCTGGGTGCTGCTGCCCTACCTCGAGGGCGTGCCGCGCGAACTGGTGGAAAGCGCGCATATCGACGGCGCGCGGCAGGACCAGGTGCTGCGCCTGGTGGTGCTGCCGCTGGTGGTGCCGGGCATCGTGGTGGCGGCGATCCTGTCCTTCGTCTTCTCCTGGAACTACTTCCTGTTCGCACTGGTCCTGTCGGGCATCGAGAGCAAGACGGCGATCGTGGCCAGCTTCAATTTCGTGGGCGAGGGCGTGACCAACTGGGGCGCGCTGATGGCCGCCGCCGTGGTGATCGCAACCCCTCCGCTGGTCCTGACCATGTTGATCCAGCGCCGCCTCGTCGGCGGGCTTGCGGCGGGAGCGGTGAAGGGATGAGGGCTGCGCGGTTCCACGGCGAGGGCCGGATCACGGTGGAGGAGGCGGCCGAGCCCGCCCCGTCGGCGGGCGAGGTCACGGTGCGCGTCGTCGCTTGTGCCCTGTGCGGCAGCGATCTGCGCCCGCTGCGGCGCGGCTGGCCTTTCGCGCCGGGCCATGAGATCGCCGGCCGGGTGGACCAGCCGGGCCATGCGCAGCACGGGCAGCGCGTCGCGGTGTACATCCCGGTCTTCTGCGGTCGCTGCGAGGCCTGCACGCGCGGGCGCACGCATCTGTGCGAGTCCAGCCGCGAACTGGTCGGCTGGCAGCGCCCCGGCGGCTATGCCGAGGCCGTGGCGGTGCCGGAGCGCTGCCTGCTGCCGCTGCCGGACGACGTGCCGGACCATCTCGCCCCGCTGCTGCTCGACACCATCGGTACCACCGCGCATGGGGTCCGCCTCGCCCACCGGCTGGTCCAGGGCGGGCCGGCGCTGGTGCTGGGGGCAGGGCCGATCGGGCTCGGCGCCATCCTGGTGCTGCGCCGGATGGGGTTCGGGCCGATCTCGGTGGTGGACCCGGTGGCCTACCGGTCCGGCTTCGCTGCCACCCTGGGCGCCGCGCCGATATCGCCCGAAGCCGCGGCATCGGGCCGCTACGCCCTGGTGGTCGAGGCGACGGGCAAGGACGCGGCGCGCCAGGTGGCGCTGGAGGCCGTGGGGGTGGAGGGCGTGATCCTGCAACTCGGCGAATCCGATGCCTGGTCGGTCACGGAGACGCGGTCGATCCGGCTGAAGGACTTCTTCCTGCTGCGCTCCTTCTATTTCCCGATCGGCGACTATGCCGCGAACCTCGAATTGCTGCGCGCCGACCGTGCGGATTACGCGCGGCTGGTGGATGACCGTGCCGGGCTGGACGGGCTCGAAGGCCTGTTTGCCGCCTTCGCGCGGGGCGAGAAGCTGAAACCCGTGCTGGCGCCGGGGCGGTGACGGGCAACCGCGGCCGCGTGGTCTGTGTCGGCATCGCCGTGCTGGACCAGGTCTGGGAATTGCCGGCGCTGCCGCCGGGACCGGGGAAGTACCTGTCGCACGGGTTCCGGGAGACGGGTGGCGGCATGGCGGCCACCGCGGCGGTCGCCATCGCCGCACTGGGCGGCGCCGCGCTGTGGCATGGCCGGCTGGGCAAGGACGGGCCGGGCGCCACGCTGCTCGCGCTGCTGCGGAGCCGCGGCGTGGAGGTGGTGGATGTGACGCCGGCGCCGGGCGGGCGCACGCCCATCTCCGGGGTGCTGGTGGATGCGGAAGGCGAGCGTGTGCTGGCGGTTTTTCCCGGCGACGGGCTGCCGGAGGCGTCGGCGCTGGCGGAAACACGGCTCGATGGCGCCGGTGCCGTCCTGGCCGATCCGCGCTGGCCGGCTGGGGCGGAGCGGCTGCTTCGCATGGCCGGTGCACGTGGCCTGCCGCGGGTGCTGGACGCCGATGTCGCGGCCGCCGGCACCATCGCGGAGCTGGCGCCGTTCACCGACCACCTCATCTTCTCGCAGCGCGGCCTGGCCGAGTTCACCGGCACCGATGACCCCGCTGCGGGCCTTGCCGCGGCCGCCACGCGCCTCCGCAGCCTGCCGGCCTGCGGCGCGCGCGGATCACTTGCGGTGACGCTCGGCGCACGCGGCAGCCTGTGGTGGCGGGACGGCGGCCCGGCAGCCCTGGCCGCGCCGCGCATCGCAGCCCGCGACACCACCGGCTGTGGTGATGTGTTCCACGGCGCCTTCGCGCTGGCGCTGGCCGAGGCGCGCGAGGTGCAGGGCGCCGCCCGCTTCGCCACGGCCGCGGCGGCGCTGAAGGCGCAGCGTGGCGCGGGGTGGCAGGGCATGCCGGACCGCGCCACCGTGGAGGCGCTGCTTGGTGAGGGTTGGACATGACGCCGACGCAGCCATGCGTCCGGCCGGGACAGGAGAGCACGATGATGAAGACCGCCCGGGGGATCGACCTCAGCGCCCTGGCCCGCCCTTCCGGCGCCTTCGCCATGCTGGCGGTGGACCAGCGGGAAGGCCTGCGCGCGATGCTGGCCGAACATCAGGATGGGCCGGTGAGCGACCGGACGATGTCGGACTTCAAGATGGCCGCCTTGCGTGCGCTGACCCCGCATGCCTCCGCCGCGCTGCTGGACCGGGAGCTTGCCTGGGACCGCGCCATTGCCGAGCACGCGGTGGCGCCGGGCTGTGCCCTGATCGCCGCCGCGGATGTGCTGGTGCCCGGACCCGGGGAACTAGTGGCCGATTCCCGCATCGACGAGGCGGTGGTGCCGGCGAAGGTCCGTGCCGATGGCGCCGTGGCGCTGAAGCTGTTGGTGATCTGGCGGCCGGACGAGCCGGCCGAGCCGCGCGTCGCGCTGGTCGATGACTTTATCGCTCGCTGCCGCGCCGCCGGCCTCGCCAGCATCGTCGAGCCGGTCTGCCGCAAGCCGCGCGACGGCCGCGCCTGGAACCCGGCCGAGGGCATCCTGCCGGCCGCAAGGGAACTCGGCGATCGCGGCGCCGACATCTACAAGGCCGAGATGCCGCTGTTCGGCAAGGGCGCGGAGGCGGAGGTGCGGCGGGCCTGCGCGGAGCTGACCCGCACCGTGAACGGGCCGTGGGTGGTGCTGTCCTCGGGCGTCGCGCCGGACGACTTCCCGCAGGCGGTCGAATGGGCCTGCCGCGAGGGCGCATCAGGCTTTCTGGCGGGGCGAGCAGTCTGGCGCACCGTCATCGGGCGCCCCGATGTCGAGGCCGCGCTCCGGGAGGATGCCGTTCCGCGCCTGCAGCGCCTGGTCGAGGTCGTGGACCGGGTCGCCGGCGGGTTCAGCCCCGGGGCCCGGCCCCGGACGCCGCACGATTGAGCGGCAGACCCAGCGTCACCGCCCAGCACGCCACGAGCATGATCGCGGACCCGGCCAGGCAGGCCGCGAGCCCGCCCCAGCCATACAGCAGCCCCGAGAGCAGGGTTCCGCCGAAGCGGCCGGCGGCATTGGCGGCATAGTAGAAGCCGACATCCTCCGCCGCCTTCTCCGACCCGGCATAGGCCAGCACGAGGTAGGAGTGGACGGAGGAGTTCACCGCGAAGACGAAGCCGAACACCGCCAGCCCCGCGGCCACCACCAGGTCCGGCCGAGGCACCTCCACGAGGAGCGCGCCGGTCAGCGCCACGGGCACCAGCGCCAGCAGCAGCGACCACAGCCGCGCGGCGGGAACCTCCGTGGTCAGCCCGTCGGCGCTGCGTCGTACCAGCGCCGGCGCGGCCGCCTGCACGACGCCGTAGCCGATGGTCCACAGCGCCAGGAACCCGCCCACCATGGCGAAGCTCCAGCCGGCGGCATACAGGAACACCGGCAGGCCGACCACGAACCACACGTCGCGCGCGCCGAACAGGAAGACGCGCGCCGCCGCCAGCAGGTTCACGCCGCGGTTCTTGGCGAACAGCTCCCGCGTCGTCCGCGAGGCCTTCGCCTTGCCCATCAGCGGCGGCAGGGCGAGCACCACGCCGGCCAGGATCACCGCCAGCCCCGCCGCCATGGCCCACAGCGCGCCGCGGAAGCCCAGCCCCTCCAGCAGCAGCCCGCCCAGGAAGAAGCCGAGGCCCTTCATTGCGTTCTTGCTGCCGGTGAAGAAGGCCACCCAGCGGAACAGCCGGCCGGAGGCCTCGCCGGCGGTCAGCTTGATCGCGGATTTGCTCGCCGTCTTGGTCAGGTCCTTGGCGACGCCGCAGACGCCCTGCGCCGCCACGACCCAGGCGACCGAGGCCACCGCCGTCCAGCCAGGCGACATCGCCGACAGCATCAGGAAACCCAGGATCTGCGTGGCGAGGCCCACCGCCAGCATCCGCGCGATGCCGAAGCGCACGGCGAGCCAACCGCCGACCAGGTTCGCGCCGATGCCCGCGGCCTCGTACAGCAGGAACAGGAAGGCGAGCGTGAAGGGGGAGTAGCCGAGCCGGAAGAAATGCAGCAGCACCAGCATGCGCAGCGCGCCATCGGTCAGCGTGAAGCCCCAATAGGCGGCGGTGACGATGGCGTAGTTGCGCGTGCCGGAGCCGGAGGGCGCGAGCGCGCTGCCGCTCAAATCCCGGCCTCCGCCATGTGGCAGGCAAGATCCACCATGCGGCAGGCATAGCCCATCTCGTTGTCGTACCAGGCGTAGACCTTGAGCAGCGTGCCGTCGGTCACCAGGGTGCTCGGCGCGTCGATGATGGAACTGCGGGTGTCGCGGGCGTAATCGACGCTGACCAGCGGCCGCGTCTCATACCCGAGAATGCCGGCGAGGGGGCCGGCGGCTGCGGCAGCGAACAGCGCGTTGACCTCCTGGGCGCTGGTCTCGCGCCGCATCTCGAAGACGCAGTCGGTGAGGGAGGCGTTCAGCACCGGCGCGCGCACGGCGTGACCGTCCAGCTTGCCGCGCAGCTCCGGGTAGATCAGCGCGATGGCCGTGGCGCTGCCTGTCGTCGTCGGTTGCAGGCTCAGCATGGCCGACCTTGCGCGCCGAAGATCCTTGTGCGGGGCGTCGACCACGACGTTGGTGTTGGTCGGGTCGTGAATGGTGGTGATCTGGCCGTGCCGGATGCCGATCGCCTCATGCACCACTTTCACCACCGGGGCGAGGCAATTGGTGGTGCAGGAGGCGGCGGTGACGATCGGGTGCCGCGCCGGGTCGTACAGGTGGTGATTGACGCCCACCACGACATTCAGGACGCCGTCGAACTTCACCGGTGCCGCGACGATGACGCGCTTCGCACCGCGCGCCAGATGGCCTTCCAGCGTGGCGGGGTCGAGGAACTTCCCGGTGCAGTCCAGCACCACGTCGACGCCAAGATCGCCCCAAGGGATGTCGGTCGGCCTCGCATGTTCGGAAAAGCCCAGGCGGCGCTCGCCGATGCGGATGGCGTCGCCCTGCGCCGCGATGGGGGCGCGCCAGCGGCCCTGCACGCTGTCGAATTCCAGCAGATGGGCGCAGGCGGCCGCGCCGCCCTTGATCTCGTTGAGGTGCACGACCTCCAGCCGATTGCCGGCGCGCGGATCCTCGGGCTGGCGCTCGGCCGCACCCATCGCCGCGCGGAGTGCGAGCCGCCCGATGCGACCCATGCCGGAGATGCCGACTCTCATATTTGTGTCCTCAGACTTGGTCATCAGGCGCGCGCCAGCCCCTGCGGCTGCGCCAGTTCGTCGAGCCGCGCCTTCAGCGCCATCCGGTCCAGGGTGCCAAAGGGCAGGCTGGCGAAGATGGACAGGCGGCGGTGCAGCGCGGCGTAGAGTTCGTTGAGCAGCGTCGCGCGTTCCGGGGGACTGCCGCTGAACTTCGCGGGGTCGGGCAGCGGCCAGGCGGCGGTGATCACGGTCTCGCCAAAATCCGGGCACGCCTGGCCGGCCAGCGTGTCACACAGCGCCACGACGAAATCCATTCGCGGCGCATCGGGCCCGGTGAAGGCGTCCCAGGATTTCGAGCGCAGCGCGGAGACCTCGTGGCCGAGCGCCTTCAACTGCTGCAGCACCTCCGGCAGGGGGCCGTCCTGCGACGGGTCCGATCCGGCGGAGAAGGCACGGAAGCGGCCTTCGCCGATCCGGCCGAGGATCGCCTCGGCCATGATCGAGCGGGCGGAGTTGCGGGTGCAGAGGAACAGCACGTTGAACACGGGCGGCTGCATGTGGCCGGTCTCCCTTCTTGTGTCGAACAGACGGTTGAGGTCGCCGCAGCGGTCCGGCTCGCCGCCGCAGCAGGCCTCGGCGAGGAAGCCGACCAGGGCGCGGAGCGCGGCAATCTGCGGGGCGTAGACCAGGCTTCGCCCATGCCGCGTGGCGGCGACCAGGCCGGCCTGTTCCAGGGCGCGGAGGTGGAAGGACAGGGTCGAGGCCGGCACGCCGAGGCGCACCGCAATGTCGCCGGCGGCGAGACCCGAGGGGCCGGCGGCGAGCAGGGCACGCATGAGGTCGAGCCGGGTTTCCTGCCCCAGCGCCATGAATCCCGAGGCGGCCTGTCCCACATCCATGCTTCCAGCATAGTCGAAGGAACGCGATATCGGCGTGAAGCTTGCATGACGGCTTCAGCCGTTCGGCTCAGGGCAGGACGCTCCGCATCTCATGCAGCAGGCCCTAGGATACCTCCTACAGCGCCCCGGTCAGCGGGTGCCCTTCGAACAGGTCACCGAACTCGAGGTACTCACCCAACGTATCGAACCGCTTGTGGCGCCCAAGGCGCTTGAGCTGTGCGGGGTGGGCGCCGCGGCTCATGCCGGTGGTGAGCGCGCCACGCTTGAGGCTGTGGCCGCCAAAGGCCGCGGGATCGAAGCCGGCCGCCGCGGCGCGAGCCTGGACGATGTCGCCGACCGATTGCGGCGACAGCGGCGCGGTGCCGAGCCGGGCCGGGGCAGCGGGCTTGCCCGGCCGTGCCGGCCCTGGCGCCCAGAGGCGGCGGAACAGCGGCCCGGCCTCGATGGCCGCCGCGAGGCGCCAGTTGCGGATGGCGCGCACCGGGCAGAGTTCGGTGCTGCCATAGGGCAGGGGGATGCGCACGGCCGCCGCCTGGCTGCCCTTGCTCTGCGGAAGTTCCAGCACCAGGCCGCGTTCGGTCGGCGACAGGCGTTCGACCCGGATGGCGGCGATCTCGGCGCGGCGCAGGGCCCCGGCAAAGCCCACGATGAGCAGGGCGCGGTCGCGCAGTCCGCGCAGGTCCTCGGGGATCGGCGCCAGCAGTTGCCGCAGGATCGCGTCGGTGGCGGCTGCGACCTTCCGGGGGGTTTCGCCGGCGGCGGCGGCGGCACGGGAAATGCCGGCCAGGGTCTGGGCGACGCGGAGGTCGTCGGTGGGCGTCGGCAGGCCCGCGGCGCGATGCAGGTAGCGCAACGCGGCGCGGCGTAGCACCAGGGTCGGCGCGGCCAGGCCGCGGGCGCGTTCGCCGGCCAGGAATGCGGCCACGTCGGCGGCGTCGGCCGGAAGCGCCGGGCGGTCATGCGCCTGGCACCAGGCGCACCAGGCGCGCACGGCGGAACGGTAGGCGCTGCGGGTGTTTTCGGCGGTGGCCAGGCGCCGAAAGGTTTCCGCGGCCGCCTGGTCGCCGGCCAGCGTGCCGTCCGAGATCGGGGCGACGGCCTCGGCCGCGGCGTCGAACCAGCGTGCCACGGTGGCTGGGGTGGCGCCGAGCGGGGCCGCGGTCTGCTTCGGGTTGCGGGCGGGGAGGATGAGGGCGTCCAAGTGGCGTCTCCGACTGGCAGCTACAGCACTGATATAAAACGGAACCACTACTACCCACAAGACGCATTATGGGTAATAGGCACGTCGGAACAGGCGGGGAGGGGGCGCTTCGCCGTGGCTGAACTCGCCCTTCTCCTGGCCGCCACCGATGCCCAGGCAGCGCCCGCGAGCGGCATTGACCCCGCAGGCGTTAGGGTTCCATCCTGGCTTCGCAGAGCAAGGGGATCATCATGCCAGCACCGAACGCCACGCGCCGGGCTGCGCTTGCACTGGGAGCTGGCGGGCTGATCGCCCTCACGCTGCGCGACACCCGTGCACAATCGACGCGGGCGATGACCTTCATCACGCCGTTTTCCTACATCCTGGCCTTCGTCGACGTGCTGAATGCCAAGGGCGGCGGCTATTTCGAGCGCGCGGGGCTCGACGTCACCATCGAGCAGGGCCGCGGCTCCGCCATGGCTGTGCAGCAGATTGTCGGCGGTGGCGGGCTGCTGTCCCGCACCGGCGTGGGGGACCACATCCGCGCTTCCTCGCGGCCCGGTGGCGATGACCTGATCGCGGTCGGCACCATCAGCCAGGGCTCGCCCTTCTACGTCATCAGCGCCCCGTCCAAGCCGATCCGCACGCCGGAAGACATGGCGGGCAAGACCATCGGCGTCCTGTCGGTGGGCGGTGCGACGGAGATCGTGCTCGATGTGATGCTGCAGGCGCGCGGCGTGGACCGGGCGCGGGTGGCGCGGCAGGTGGCGCCGAACTCGCCGGCTGGGTTGCAACTCATCGAGCAGGGGCGGATCGATGGCTACATCGTCTCGGCCGGCGTGCCGATTGCGCTGCAAGCCGCCAACACGCCTCATGTCTCCTGGAACACGGACGACGTCGCCCCGATCCCCGGGCAGTGCTACATCGCCCGGCGATCCACGCTGGCGCAGAATGGCGACCTGGTGGTGCGGTTCCTGCGGGCCGTGAAGCTTTCGCTCGACGACATGCTGGCGGATGCGGACCTCTCGAAGACCCTGGCCAACCTGCGGGGCTTCGAGATTGCGGAGATGCGCAATGCCGCCACCGCGCCGCTGATCCTGCGCAACGAGATGCAGTTCTGGCTGACCGCGGGACGCGAGAACATCCTGCGCAACGTGCCGGAGCGCTGGCAGCGCGGCTACGACCTGATGGCGGCAGCCGGGTTCACCCCGCCCGGGCTGAGGGCGGATACACTGTACACCAACGACTTCGTCAACCGCGCACTCGCCTGATGCGCTTCCGGCGCGCGGAAGCCGCGCTGCTGCTGGTGGACTACCAGCGGGGGTTCCTGCATGAGCGCGGCTTCGTCGCGGCCCAGGGACGCGATGTCTCGGCCTGCGCCGCCGCCGCACGGCAGGGCTATGCGCTGGCACGCGCCGCGCGGGCAGTGGGCATGCCGGTGATCTGGACGCGGCATGTCCTGCGCGCGGATCACGCCGATGGTGGGCTGCTCACCACGGAACTCCGGCCACGTCTCGGCGAGATCGGCGCGCTCGCCAGCGGCAGCGAGGATGTCGGGATTCCGCCGGACGCCGGTGTCGAGCCGGTGGACGTGGTGATCGACAAGCCACGCTACTCGGCCTTTTTCGGCACCGCGCTGGATGTCGTGCTTGCCACGCGCGGCATCCGCGCGCTGATGGTCGGCGGCGTGACCACGTCGATGTGCGTTGAGAGCACTGTGCGGGATGCGGCGCAGCGGGATATCCGTACCTTCGTCGTGCGCGATGCCGTCGCGGATTTCGACCTCGCGCGCCACGACGCCTCGCTCGCTGCCATGGCCTTCGGCTTCGCCCGCATCCTCGGCGCCAATCAGGCCATGGACGCGATGGCCGCCGGAGAGGCGGGCTTCCCCCTGCCCTGACTCACGCAATGGACAGCGGCCGGACGGCGCGCGATCCTCGGCGGATGCAGGCTGCACACACGGCACCGGGAGATCTCATGGCCGAGGCCAACCATCCCGCGATTGCCTTCCACTCGGTTGAAAAATGGTACGGTACGCGCGACGAACCGGTTCACGCGCTGGCTGCCACGGACCTCGCCGTGGCGGACAGGGAATTCCTGGTGCTGCTGGGGCCGTCCGGGTGCGGCAAGACCACCATGCTGCGGATGATCGGCGGGCTGATCGCACCGACAGCGGGCGAGATCACCATCGAAGGCGCCAGCCTCTGGCGCAACGGCCAGCGGCAGGCGGAGGCTTTGTCCGACCTCGGCATGGTCTTCCAGGAGGCCAACCTGTTCCCATGGCTGTCCATCGAGCAGAACATTGCCCTGCCGCTGGAGTTGAAGGGAACACCAAGGGCGGACCGGGCGGCGCGGGCGCAGGCGCTGGCGACGCTTGTCGGCATCCAGGGCTTCGAGAAGCGCTGGCCGCGCGAACTCTCCGGCGGCATGCGCCAGCGTGCTGCCATCGCGCGCGCCCTGTCCTACGACCCGCGCATCCTGCTGATGGACGAACCCTTCGGTGCGCTGGACGCCATGACGCGGGAGGCGATGAACCTGGAGTTGCAGCGCATATGGCTCGAGACGCGCAAGACCATCGTCCTGGTCACCCATTCCATCGCCGAGGCCGTGTTCCTGGCCGACCGCATCCTGCTGCTGTCGCCGCGGCCCGGAAGGGTGGACCTGACGGTGGATGTGCCCTTCGCACGTCCGCGCGGAACGGACCTGCAGTCGACGCCCGAATTCCAGGCCATCGTCCGGCAGTTGCGGCACCGCCTCAACGAGATCAGCTAGGGAGCGGCCGCGCGTGACCGAGACGGCAAGGCCCGCCCCCGCGCAATTCGCCAAGCGCCTGGTGACCATGGATGCCGCATTGCCCTGGATCACCACGCCGATCCTGCTCGGCATCCTGATCCTGATCTGGGACACCTATGTCCGCTACGCCGGCATCTCGCCATTGATCCTGCCGCGCCCTGGTGCGGTTTGGACGGCCTGGATGGAGATGCTGCGCGATCCGCGCGCCTGGCACCACACCTGGATGACGGTCTATGCCACGCTGTCCGGCTTCGCCTATGCCTGCGTCATCGGCATCACGCTCGGCGTGCTGATCGCGCGGCTGCGCTGGCTGGAGTTGACGCTGAACCCCTTCATCGTGGCGACCCAGGTGATCCCGAAGGTCGCGCTGGTGCCGCTGTTCGTGCTGTGGTTCGGCTTCGGCGTGACGTCGAAGGTCATCGTCGCGGCGGTGCTCGCCTTCTTCCCGATCCTGACCAACACGGCGATGGGCGTGAAATCCATCGACGAAGGGCACCGGGACGTGATGGTGTCGCTGAACGCCACGCGCTGGCAGGTGTTCCGCCGGCTGGAGTTCCCCTCAGCGCTGCCCTTCATCATCACGGGCCTCGAGATCGGCATCGTCCTGGCCATCATCGGCGCCGTGGTCGGCGAATATCTCGGCGGCAATGCCGGGCTGGGGCATCTGTTGATCGCGCGGCTCAACGCCTTCGAGACGGACCAGATGTTCGCCGTGCTGATCCACATGTCGATCCTCGGCTTCGTCTTCTATTTCGCGATCGGCGCGCTACGGAAGATGCTGGTGCCCTGGCATGCTTCCGCGCGGCTGCGGGTGTGATCGTGACCGGGGAACAGGCGCAGATCCTCGCCTCCGTCGACGCCTTCCTGGCGCGGCGCCTGCCGCCGGCCGAGATTCGCCGGCGCGACGCGGCGCATGTGCCGTCCTACGACCTGCTGCCGGAGATGGGCCAGGCCGGGCTCTTCGCCCTCGCCGTGCCGGTGGCGGAGGGCGGGCTTGGTGCGGACTGGACGACGGTGTCACTGGTGCAGGAACGGCTTGGTGAGCATGCCTACATGGCCGCCTCCATCTTCAACCGCGTCGTCGGCTTCGGGCTGGCCTCGGTCCGCGGCTACGGCAGCACCGCGCAACGTGCCGCGCTGCTGCCGCCGCTGATGGCAGGCGAGGCGTTCTGCGCCCTGGCGCTGACGGAACCGCAGGCCGGCAGCGACGCCGCCGCGATCCGCACGCGCGCGACGCGCCAGGCCGGCGGCTGGCGCCTGAACGGCCGCAAGACCTGGATCAGTGACGCGCGGCAGGCTCGCTGGCTGATCCTGCCCGCGCGCACCGGGCCGGAGACGGAGGGGCCGCGCGGCATCTCGTTGTTCCTGGTGCCGAGCGACTCCCCCGGCATTGCCATGACGGGGCTGCCGAAGATCGGCAACAACTGCATGCCCTCCTTCGACATCGGCCTGCAGGATGTCGACCTGCCGGAGGATGCGCTGATGGGCGAGGAAGGCCGCGGCTTCGCGCAGATGATGGCGACGCTGCATTATTCGCGCGCTTCCATGGCCGCCACCGTCACCGGCGCCGCCGAGGCGGCGCTGCGCATCGCGCTGGCGCATGCGCAGGTCCGTGTGCAATTCGGCCGGCCGATCGGGCAGTTCCAGGCGATCGCGCATCGGCTTGTGGATATGCGCATGCGCGTCGACCAGTCGCGCCTCATGGTACGCCACCTGGCGCGGCTGATCGACCAGGGCGCGCCGTGCCGGCGGGAGGCCGCGCAGGCCAAGGTCATCGCGACCGAAACGCTGCGCGATGTCGCCGATGCGGGCATGCAGATCCTGGCCAGCGCCGGCTATTCGGCGGACAGCGACATGCAGCGCCTGTGGCGCGACTCCCGCCTCTACACCTTCGGCGAAGGCGCGAACGAGGTGTTGCGCGATTCCATCGCGCGCGACCTGGGACTGACGGCAAGGGGAACAGCGTGACAGGCATCCGGGCGATCGATGCGGTGGTCAACATCTGGACGCCGGAGGCGCTGGCCGGCCGGCCGGACCGTACCGGCTTCTACACCAGCAAGATGCGGGTGAAGCGCGAGATCTTCGAGGGCATGAGCCTGAAGGACATGATCGCGCGCATGGATGCCGCCGGCATTGAGAAGGCCTTCCTCATCGCCGCCAAGGTCGGCCGGCTCGGCCACCCGGCCTGCTACCACGTGGACTACCGGCTGGTGGCGGATGCGGTGCAGGCGCATCCCGACCGCTTCCACGGCCTGGCCGGCCTCGACCCGACGGAGGGCATGCGCGGCGTGCGCGAACTTTCCCGCGCCGTGACGGAATACGGCTTCATCGGCGCTCATTTCTACCCGCACTGGTTCGAGTTGCCGCCGGATCATGCGAAGTGGTACCCGTTCTATGCGAAATGCGTCGAACTCGACGTGCCGGTGCAGCTCCAGGTCGGGCAATCCATGGTCTACGATCCGAGCTACCCGCTGCGCTCCGTCGGACGACCGATCACCTTGGATGCGGTGGCCTGCGATTTCCCCGAATTGAAGATCGTGGGCATTCATGTCGGCATCCCCTGGACCGAGGAGATGATCGCGATGGCGTGGAAGCACGCCAACGTCTTCATCGGCTCGGACGCGCACAGCCCGCGCTACTGGCCCGACAGCTTCAAGCACTACATCCGCAGCTACGGCCAGGACAAGGTGATCTTCGGCACCGATTTCCCGGTGCTGGATTTCGGCCGCACCATGGCGGAGATCGCGGAGCTCGGCCTGCCCGAACCAGTGCTGGAGAAATTCCTCCGCACCAACGTGCAGCGCCTCTACAAGCTGGACGGCGCCGCCGCATGAACCTGGCCGATGCGCTGGACATCCACGCCAAGGCCCGGCCAAGCCACCCGGCGCTGATCGACGGCGCGCTGACGCTGACCCATGCGGAGTTTGCCGCGCGTGTCCGGCGCATGGCGGCATGGCTGCTGGGCCTCGGCCTGCCGCCGGACGGGCCCATCGGCATCTGCCTGCGCGACACGGCGCAGCATGTCGTGGCGCTGTATGCGGTGGCGCGCGCCGGCCTGCCGATCCTGCCGATGGATGTGCGCTGGACGACGGAGGAACAGCGCAACGTCGCGGAGCATTTCGGCGCCGCACTGGTGCTGGCGGAACCTGGATCCCCGGCCCTGCCCGGTCTGCGCTGCCAGCCTCCGGAGGAGGCCGGGGCGGAGGCCGCGGCCGCCGCCCGCTTCACCAGCGACCCAGACGCGCCCTTCGTGCTGTCGCTGTCCTCCGGCACGACCGGCCTGCCGAAGGGTCCGTTGATCGCGCACCGGCATTTCCTGGCGCGCTTCCGCACGCACTGGATCAATCTCGGGCTGAACGGCCGCGACCGCTTCGTCTGCGCGACGCCCCTTTATTTTGGCGGTGGCCGCACCTTCGCGATGTCCGTGCTGTTTTCCGGCGGGACGCTGATCCTCAAGCCTCCGCCCTGCACGCCTGAGGATCTGGTGGCCTGCGTCGCCGAGCAGGGCGCCACCAGCCTGTTCCTGGTGCCGACGCAGTTCCGCCGCCTGCTCGCGCTGGATGATGCCACGCTGGCACCGCTGCGGGCGCTGAACCTGCTGTTCTCCTCCGGCGCGCCGCTTTCGCCGGAGGAACGCCTGGCGATCCGGGACCGGCTCTGCCCGCGCTTCTTCGAATACTACGCCAGCACCGAGGGCGGTGGCGTGTCCCTGCTGACACCTGCGGATTTGGCGACGCACGGCGAAACCGTGGGGCGGCCGGTCTTTGCGGTCGAGGTCGAGGTGGTGGATGCCCAGGACCGCCCCCTGCCCGCCGGTGAGACCGGCCTGCTGCGCTACCGCGGTCCCGCCTGCGCGACAGCCTATCACCGGGACCCGGAGGCCTCGGCCGAGGCGTTCCGCGAGGGCTGGTTCTACCCGGGCGATCTCGCCTCGCTGGACGCGGAAGGCTACGTGACCCTGCGCGGACGGCAGAAGGACATGATCATCCGCGCGGGCATCAACATCCATCCCGGCGATATCGAGGCGACGCTGAACGCGCATCCGGCGGTGGTGGAATGTGCCGCACTGGCCTGGCCGTCACCCGAGTTCGGCGAGGAGATCGCGGCCTTCGTGAAATTGGCGGAACCCTGCGACGCGGAGGTGCTGCTGGGGTTCGCGCGGTCCCGGCTGCCAAGACCGAAATGGCCCCGCGCTGTCTTCATCGTGGACGATCTGCCCCGCAACAGTGCCGGCAAGGTCTTGAAGCGCGAACTGGCGCGGCGCCTGCCAAAGCTGAATGGCTGATCCGCTGGCGACGTCCTGCCGCGTGAACTGGTGACATTTTTCCGAGAGACTTCAGCGGCCGTGATCTGAGCCCCGAGCCCTGACACGCGCCGTCGGAGCCTTCGATGTCCTTCATCGGCTCCGCCAAACGATGCATCATGGGGATTGCGAGCGCCGAGGTCCGACAATAGGGTTGTCCCGCATTGATCGGAGCGAGACCTCCCGTGACGAGCTCCCCGGACCGCTATCGCCTCGGCTTTGACATCGGCGGCACCTTCACCGACTTCGTGCTGCTCGATGCGGCGAATGGCGGGATCACGCTGCACAAATGCCTGACCACGCCGCAGGACCCGGCGGAAGGTGCGATTGCCGGCATCCGCGCCATCGTCGCGCAAGCCGGCATCGATATCGCCGCGCTGGGCGAGGTGCTGCACGGGACCACGCTCGTCACCAATGCGCTGATCGAACGGCGTGGCGCCAACACCGGCCTGCTGACGACGCGCGGCTTTCGCGACGTGCTCGAACTCGGCATCGAGCAGCGCTACGACATCTACGACCTGTTCCTGCGCTTCCCCGACCCGATCGTGCCGCGCCGCCGCCGGATCGAGATCACGGAGCGGATCACCCATGCCGGGGAGGTGGTCGAGCCGCTCGACCTCGGGCAGGTGCGGGCTGCCGGGGCACGACTGGTGGCGGAAGGTTGCACCGCCATCGCGATCTGCTTCCTGCACGCCTATGCCAATCCGGCGCATGAGCGGGCCGCCGCCGAAGTGCTGCGGGCGTCCTTCCCGACGCTGTCCATCAGCCTGTCCTCCGAGGTCGCGCCGGAGATCCGCGAATACGAGCGCTGCGTCACCACCTGCGCCAACGCCTTCGTGCAGCCGCTGATGGACCGATACCTCGGGCGGTTGATCCGGGAGATGGAGGGGCTCGGCTTCACCGGCACCTTGCGCCTGATGCAATCCGATGGGGGGCTTTGTGCGCCCGAGGTCGCGCGCGCGCTGCCGATCCGGTTGCTGGAATCCGGCCCGGCGGGCGGGGCGCTGGCGACGGTGCTGTTCGCCCGGGCGGCCGGGCTTCCGGATGCGCTGGCCTTCGACATGGGCGGCACCACGGCGAAATCCTGCCTGATCGAGAATGGCCGCGCCGAGGTGGCGCCGCTGATGGAAGCAGCCCGCGTGCACCGCTTCAAGCGCGGCTCCGGCCTGCCGATCCGCGCGCCGGTGGTGGACATGATCGAGATCGGTGCCGGCGGCGGCTCCATCGCGCGCGTGGACGAGACCGGGTTGATCAAGGTCGGCCCGCATTCCGCCGGCGCCATGCCCGGCCCGGCCTGCTATGGGCGCGGCGGGGCGGAGGCAACCGTCACGGATGCGAACCTGCTGCTGGGCTACTACGACCCCGGCTTCTTCCTGGGCGGCACCATGGCGCTGGATGTCCCGGCGGCGGAGGCGGCGCTGGCGCGGCTGGGTGAGAAGCTCGGCCTGCCGGCGATCGAGGCGGCCTGGGGCGTGCACGCAGTGGTGTGCGAGGCGATGGCGGGCGCCACGCGGGTGCACCTGGTGGAAAAGGGCCGCGATCCGCGCCGCTATGCGATGGTGGCGTTTGGTGGGGCGGGGCCGGCACATGCGGCGCGGGTGGCGCGGGTGCTTGGCATCACCGATGTGCTGGTGCCGCCGGCGTCCGGTGCGGCCTCCGCGCTCGGCTTCCTGGCGGCCCCGCTGGCCTTCGAGCAGTCGCGCAGCTTGATCGCGCCGCTCGGCGCGGATGTGGATTGGGCCGCGATCGGCGCGGCGCTCGCCGGGCTGGAGGAGCAGGCGCGTGGCCGGCTGCGGGAGGCCGGCATCGCCGAGGATGCGATGCGGGTGGAGCGCGGCGCGGAGATGCGGCTGGTTGGGCAGTTGCACCAGATCACCGTGGCGCTGCCGGAGGGCCCAATGGGCCTTGAGCGTCTTGCCGAGATCCGCGCGCGCTTCATCGAGACCTACCAGCGCCTGTACACCCGCGTGATCGAGGGTGCCGAGATCGAGTTGCTGTCGCTGCGCGTGCGCGTGGTCTCGCCGGAGCCGGAGATCGCCGTCTCGGGTTCGGTCGGGGCCGGCGACACCGGCGGCGAGGCGTTGAAGGGGAGCCGGCCGGCCTGGTTCGACGGCGCCTTCCACGACACACCGGTCTATGACCGCTACCGGATGAAGCCAGGCGCGACGGTCGCCGGGCCGGCGATCATCGAGGAACGCGAGGCGACCACGATCATCGCGCCGGGCGACACGCTGCGGATCGATGCCGTGATGAACCTGCGCATCACCGTGGGTGCCACCGCGCGGCCGCAGGCGCTGGTGACGCCGGGCATGGCGCTGGAGACCGCGATGGCGCGGATCGAGGCGGACCCGATCGGGCTCGAGATCATGTGGTCGCGGCTGATCTCGATCGTCGAGGAGATGTGGCAGACGGTCTGTCGCACGGCCTATTCGCTCATCATCTCGGAAGCGCAGGACTTCGCGAACGAGATCCTGGACCCGCAGGGCAACCCCCTGGCGCATTCGCCGCGGTCCATGCCGCTGTTCAACCTGACGCTGACCCGCTGCGTGAAGGCGCTGCTGGAGCATTTCCCGGTCGGGACGCTGCGACCGGGCGACGTGCTGGTGACCAACGATCCCTGGCTGTGCGCCGGGCACCTGTTCGACATCGCGGTGGTGACGCCGGTATTCCACCAGGGTCGCGTGGTGGCGCTGATGGGCACGGTCGGGCACGTCAGCGACATCGGCGGCGTCAAGGACCCGCTGAGCGCGCGCGAGATCTACGACGAGGGCGTGCTGATCCCGCCGATGAAGTTGTATGCCGCCAGCGAGCCCGACCGCTCGCTGTTCCGGCTGCTGGCGGTGAACATCCGCAACAGCGACCAGGTGCTGGGCGACGTGGAGTCGCTGGTGACCTCCAACGCGCTGGGCGCGCAGCGGCTGGTGGCCTTCATGGAGGAATACGGGCTGGAGGACCTGGCGGCGCTGGCCGCCGTGGTGCAGGGGCGCAGCGAGGCGGCGACGCGGGCCGCGATCCGCGCCGTGCCGGACGGCGTGTATGAGAGCGAGATCGAGAACCGTCCGCTCGGCGAGGTGCTGCGCTATCGCGTACGCGTCCACAAGCAGGGCGAGACGATCCATGTCGAGCATGTCGAGGCGCCGCCGACGCTGCCGCGCGGCGGGCTGAACTGCACGATGAACGTGACGGCGGCGCATTCCTCCTACCCGTTGAAATGCATGCTGACGCCGGCGGTGCGCGGCAACGCCGGCTGCTACGCGCCGATCAGCGTGGTGGCGCCGGAAGGCTCCGCGCTGAACTGCAAGCCGCCGGCGGCGGTCGCCTACCGGACCCGGCTGTCCTGGTTCATCGGGCCGAACCTGTACCGGGCGATGGCCGCGGCCATCCCGGACAAGGTGCAGGCTTTCACGGGTTTGCCGAAATCCTTCGGCTTCTACGGGCGCAACAACCAGGGCCGCGTGGCGTCGGACCATTTCTTCATGGGTGGCGGGCAAGGCGCGTCCTCCCGATCCGATGGCAAGTCGGGGCTGCTGTTCCCGACCTCCGCGGCGAACACGCCGGTCGAATTGCTGGAAAGCCGTATGCCGGTGCTGGTGCTGGAGAAGGGGCTGGTGGCGAACACCGGCGGCGCCGGCCGGCAGCGCGGCGGGCTTGGCCAGCGCATGCGGGCGCGGCGGCTGGATGCGGGGGCGGAGCCCATCATGGTCGGGCTGTATCCGGAAGGCTGGGGCCTGAAGCCGGAGGGCCTGTTCGGCGGCCGGCCAGGCGGACCCGGGCGCGGCACGGTGACGGCGCCGGGCGATGCGACGCCGCGCGATGTCGGCACGGGGGAGATGGTCGCGCTGTTCGATGCGCGTACCGAGATCGAGGGCCAGATCGCCGGCGGTTCCGGCTTCGGCGAGCCCTGGGACCGGGCGATCGAGGCCGTGCAATCCGACCTGGAGGATGGCTATGTCACCGCCGAGGGTGCGGTGCGAGACTACGGCGTCGTGCTCGGCCCGGATGGGCGGATCGATCCCGCCGCCACGGCAAGGCGGCGGGCGACGCGCGAAGCCGATGCGGACAGGGTCATGGCAACAAGCAACGGGGGCTCACAATGATCGAGAACATCTCACGCCGCGGGCTGCTCGGGGGCGCCGCGGCGCTGGCCGCGGCGGTGCCCGGAATGTCCGTCGCCTTCGAGCGCGACGGCAACCGCAAGGTGATGGTCTTCTCCGGCAACCAGGCGGTGCCGGTGCTCGACCCGCATGTGCGCTACGACTGGTCCACCCGGATGATCCAGCAGGTCGTCTATGATGCGTTGCTGAAATACGAGGGCGATCCGCCGGTGATCAAGCCGTGGCTCGCGGAACGGCACGAGGTCTCGGATGACGGCCTGACCTACACCTTCCACCTGGTCGGCAACGCGAAGTTCCACAACGGCGATGCGGTGGATGCGGAGGCGGTGCGGTTTTCCTTCGAGCGCGGGCTGAAGCTGAACGCCGGCATCGCCTGGATGCTGAAGGACTTCCTGAAGCCAGAGAAGATCGCAGCGGTGGATGCGCGCACCGTGCGCTTCACCCTGGAACGGCCCTTCTCGCCGTTCCTGTCCTATGTGCCGTGGTGGTACATCGTCAATCCGCGCCAGGTGATGGCGAACCAGGATGGCGACGATCTCGGTCGCAAGTGGATGACCGAGAACGATGCCGGGTCCGGTCCGTTCAAGTTGCGCCGGTTCAACGCCAACACGCTGATCCATGTCGAGGCGGTGCCCGACTATTGGAAGGGCTGGCCGATGCCGGAGGCCGAGCGCCTGTCCGGCATCATCTACCGCATCATCCGCGAAAGCGCGCCGCGCAAGGCGGCGCTGCAGCGGCGCGAGGCGGATATCATCACCAACCTGACGCCGGATGACATCGACCAGATGGCGCGGCTGCCGGGGGTCGCGATCGAGAACCACAAGGGCTCGACCACCTTCGGCATCAAGTTCAACTGTCAGACCGGGCCGACCGCCGACATCAACCTGCGCAAGGCGATCGCCCACGCCTTCGACTACGAGTCGCTGCTGACCATCCACAACGGTGCGGCGACGCTGATGACCAGCCCGTTTCCGGCCTCCATGGCCGGCCATATCGACGTGCCGGGGGTGCCGCGCAAGGACCTGGAGAAGGCGCGCGAATACCTGCGCCAATCCGGCACGCCGAACGGCGGGATCGAGCTGGAGTACGTGCATGTGCAGGGGTTGGAGGATCCGCGCCGCATCGGCCTCGCGCTGCTCGACAGCCTGCGGGCGCTGGACATCCGCGTGAACATCGTGGGCCAGCCCTGGACCACCATGGTCAGCCGCGGGTCGAAGCCCGACACCTCGCCCGCCATGATGTCGATCTACGTGACGCCGGTCGGCACCGACCCGGACACGGTGGCCTACCAGTACCATCGTTCGTCCTGGGGCCTGTACTACGGCACGGCGCATTACGAGAATGCCGAGGTCACCCGGATGATCGACGAGGCGCGCGGCGAGACCGACCAGGCGAAGCGCATGGCGCTGTATGCCGAAATCCAGCGCCGCATCGTCGCCGACCAGCCGGAGATCTTCGGCATGGTGGCCAACCGCATCTGGGCGCGCCGCGACTACGTGCAGGGTTTCAGCTTCAGCCCGGTGCGCTTCACCGGCGAGATCGACCTGTATCCCCTCTGGGTCCAGGGCTGAGCGGGCCAGGTGGCAGGCTATATCCTCCGGCGCATCGGCCTCGCGGGGCTGATGCTGTTCGGGCTGGTCTGCCTGACCTTCGTGATTTCCAACGTCGCGCCGGCCGACCCGGCGGCGCTGGCGGCGGGGCCGGATGCGGGGCGGTCGCAGATCGAGCAGGTGCGCCGGGAATACGGCCTCGACCGGCCGCTGCATGAGCAGTTCCTGCGCTATGTCGGCGACCTGGCGCAGGGCGATTTCGGACAGTCGATCGCCACCGGACGTTCCGTCGGCACCGATCTTGCCAGCTATTTCCCGGCGACTCTGGAACTGGTGATCCTGGCGATGGCACTCGGCGTGCTGCTGGGGGTGCCGCTGGGGGTGGTCGCGGCCTTGCGGAAGGATCGCGTGGTGGACCACGCCACGCGCATCTTCGCGGTGTCGGGGATCGCGCTGCCGCCCTTCTGGTTCGGGCTGCTGCTGCAACTCGCCTTCGCCACCTGGCTCGGCCTGCTGCCGACCAGCGGGCGGCTGTCCGTCTTTACCGAACCGGCGGCACCGATCACCGGGATGCTGCTGGTGGACAGCCTGCTGCGCGGCAATTTCGACCTGTTCCGGGAGGCGCTGTCCTACATCATCCTGCCCGCCATCGTGCTGTCCCTGCCCTGCCTCGCCTCCATCCTGCGGGTCAACCGCAGCGAGATGGTGGAGGCGCTGCGGACGGACTACGTCACGGCGGCCCGCGCCCATGGCGTGACGCCGTGGCGCATCGTCGCCGTGCACGCGCTGAAGAACGCCATGCTGCCGACGCTGGCCATCATCGGGCTGCGCTGGGGCTGGATGATGAGCAGCACGGTGCTGGTGGAGACGGTGTTCGACTGGCCGGGCATCGGGCTATACGCCGTCAGCTCCGCGATCTCGGGGGATTTCAAGCCGGTGATGGGGGTGACGCTGATCGTCGGGCTGAACTTCATGCTGGCCAATTTGATCGTGGACCTACTGTACGGCGTGCTCGACCCTCGGCTGCGGCGGGCCTGAGGCGATGGACGCACCCCTCGCCGTCGAACAGGCCGCCGCCGCGCCGGAACGTCGCCGGTTGCGGCTGGCGATCTGGCTGCTGACGCGGTCCTTCTCCTCCATGCTCGGCCTGTTCCTGGTGGCGGCGATCGTGCTGCTGGCGCTGGCCGGGCCGTGGATCGTGCCTTATCCGGACGATGTCGCCGGTGGCGTGAACCTGGCGAACAAGCTGCAGCCGCCCTCCGCCGCGCATTGGCTCGGCACCGACGAGGTTGGCAACGACATCCTGACCCGCGTCATCATCGGCGCCCGCCTGTCGCTGCTGGTGGGCATCGGCATCACCGTGGCGGCGGCGGTGATCGGCGTGCCGCTGGGCATCCTGGCGGGGCTGGCGGGCGGGCGGCTGCGGGAAGTCATCATGCGCTTCACCGACCTTTTCCTGTCGGTGCCGGGGCTGGTGCTGGCCATCGCGCTGGTCGCGGCGCTGGGGCCGGGCATCGAGAATGCCATGATCGCGCTGATCCTGGTGTGGTGGCCGGGCTATGTCCGGCTGGCGGAATCCAAGGCGTTGTCGATCCGCGAGGAACCCTACATCGAGGCGGCGCGCGTCGCCGGCGCCTCCCGGTTTCGGATCCTGCGGCGGCACGTGCTGCCCAACAGCATCTCCCCGCTCATCGTGAAGATGAGCATGGATGTGGGCCAGGCGATCCTGGCGGTGGCCTCGCTCGGCTTCATCGGGCTGGGCGCCAAGCCGCCGACGCCGGAATGGGGCGCGATGATTTCCATCGCGCGCGGCTACCTGCCGGAATGGTGGTGGTACGCCATGGCACCGGGCGTGTTCATCTACTTGGCCGTGCTCGGCTTCAACCTGCTCGGCGACGGGCTGCGCGACATCCTCGACCCGCGGAGCAACCGCGGGTGACGGCACTGCTGGAAATCCGCGACTACCGTTTGGCCTTCGACACCTTCGACGGCACCGCGCAGGTGCTGGATGGCATCGACCTGGGGCTGGAGGCCGGGCAGACGCTCGGCATCGTCGGCGAGACCGGCTGCGGCAAATCCGTGCTGGCGCGCAGCCTGCTCGGGCTCAACCCTGCCCCGCCGGCCCGCATCGTGTCCGGCGAGATCCGCTTTCGCGGGCAGGATCTGCTGCGGCTGCCGGAACGGGAGATGCGGCGGCTGCGCGGGCGGGCCATCTCCATGGTGTTCCAGGACCCCGCCAGCTACCTGAACCCGCTGCTCGCCATCGGCACGCAGATGGAGGATGCCATCCGCGGCCAGGATGCCGCGGCCGGGGGGCGCGCGCGGCCGCGGCGGGCGGCGCGGGTCAAGGCGGCGGAGCTACTGAGCGCGGTCAGCCTGCCGGAACCAGGGCGGCTGCTGGACAGCCATCCGCACCAGCTTTCGGGCGGCATGCGCCAGCGCGTGCTGATCGCCATGGCGCTGGCCGGGGAACCGGCACTGCTGGTGGCGGATGAGCCGACCACCGCGCTGGATGTCACGGTGCAGGCGCAGGTGCTGGCGCTGATCGCAGGCCTGGTGGCGGCGCGTGGCCTGGCGCTGATGCTGATCAGCCACGACCTGGGCGTGGTCGCGGCAAGCTGCGCGCGGGTCGCGGTGATGTATGCCGGCACGGTGGTGGAGGAAGCGCCGACGCAGGCGCTGCTGGCCCACCCGCTGCACCCCTATGCGCGCGGGCTGATCGCCGCCGTGCCGGACCTGGACCGGCCGGAGCGGCGTCCACAGGGCATCCCCGGCAGCATTCCGAGCCTGCTCACGCCGCCATCCGGCTGCCGCTTCCACCCGCGCTGCCCCGCCGCGACGGAGATCTGCCGGCGGGAGAAGCCGCTGCCGCGGCCGATCCTGCCGGGCCGCGCCGTCGCCTGCCACCACGCGACGCCATGACCGACCTCCTGCTTCGCGCCGAGGGCCTGTCCAAGGCCTTCACCAGCAAGGGCGGCGCCTTCCGGCGGCCCAGCCGGGTGCTGGCCGTGGCGGATGTGGATCTTGCCATCGCACGCGGCGCGGCGCTCGGGGTGGTTGGCGAGAGCGGCTGCGGGAAGTCGACGCTGGCGCGGCTGCTGCTGCGGCTGATCCCGCTCAGCGGCGGGCGCATCGTCTTCGAGGGCCAGGACATCACCACGCTGGGCGAGCCGGCGCTGCGCCCGCTGCGGCGGCGGATGCAGTTGATCCACCAGAACCCCTCCGCCGCGCTCGACCCGCGGCTTTCGGCCGAGGAGTCGGTGGCGGAGCCGCTGCTGATCCATGGCGTCGCCTCCGGCCGTGCGCTGCGGGATCGGGTGGCCGCGCTGCTGGCCGAGGTGGGCCTGCCGGCCGGCTTCCTGCACCGCTTCCCGCATGAGCTGTCCGGCGGCCAGAAGCAGCGCGTCTGCATCGCCCGCGCCTTGGCGCTGGAGCCCGAATTGCTGGTGCTGGACGAGCCGACCTCGGCGCTCGACGTGTCCGTGCAGGCGCAGATCCTGGATGTGCTGGAGGCGCTGCGCGCACGGCGCGGGCTCGCCTACCTGTTCATCAGCCACAACCTCGCGGTGGTGCGGCAGGTGTGTGAGCGGGTGGCGGTGATGTATCTCGGCCGCATCGTCGAGGAAGGCACGGCGGCGGAGGTGCTGGGTGCGCCGCGCCACCCCTACACGCGCGCCCTGCTGACCGCCGTGCCGCGGCTGGATGCGCGCGGCGTCACGCCGGCGGAGGCGGGAGAGCCGCCGAACCCTGCGGCGCCACCCTCCGGCTGCGCCTTCAACCCGCGCTGCGCGATTGCGGCGGAGGCATGCCGTGCCGAGATGCCGCCGCTGCTCGATGTCGGCGGCGGGCACATGGTGCGCTGTCCGCGGGTCTAGGCGGCCGGCGCCACCGAAAGCCCGGCCACCTTGTGCTGCGCGATGAACTTCGCGACCAGGCCGGAGGCCTTCGCCTCCTCGACGAAGTCGTGCAGGAACGCGGCCGCGGCGGTGTTGGCGCGGGCGGTGCCGATGGCCTGCTGCACCGCCATGAAGCGGCCGTCCAGGATGCGGGCGCCGGGCAGGCCCTCCACATCCGTCAGCAGGCGCGGGCGCAGGCCGGCCAGGGCCTCGAGCTTCTGCTCGGTGAACAGCGTGAGCGAGGCGTCCAGGCTCTCCGCGCGTATCAGCGTGGCGTGCTGGATGTTGCGGTCCAGCCACAGATCGTAGGCGGCGCGCGCCGCGACCGCGATCCGCACGCCGGGCCGGTCGACCTCGGCGAGGCTGGTGATGGGCGAGCCGGCGGGCACCAAGTAGGTCGCCTCGATTTCGGCATATGCGGCGGTAAAGGCGATTCTCTCGGCGCGCTGCGGCTCGGCACCGATCAGCCCGATATCCCAGGCATCGGTGCCGGCGGCATCCGCCAGCTCGCCGGGCCGCGGATACGGCACGTAGCGCACCGGGACGCCGAGCCGGTCCGCCAGCGCGCGCGCCATGCTGGGCGAGACGCCCTCCGGGTCGCCGGATTCGCTGCGGCCGGTGACGAGCAGGAAGTTGCTCAGGTTGATGCCGGCGCGGAGCACGCCTGTCGGCGCGAGCTGGGCGAGGATCTCGGGGGACATGACAGTGACTCCGTTGCTGGCGGCGCAGGATGCTTCGCGATGCGGCCCGGCGCCAGCCGGTCTTCCCCGCTCATGCCGCCCGCGCCATAGTCGGCCAGCAGCATCGGGATGAACACTGGCCATGGCGGCACTTCCGGTCTTCATCATCGGACAGGCACCGCGCCACGACCTCGTGGACGAGATCGCCGCCGCGGTGCCCGGACTTCAGGTCGCATTGCGCGGCGCGCTGGACGGGCTGTCTCGCGCCGAGGTCGCGGACTGCGCGCCGCGCGACGGCGCGGACACGCTGTTCACCGTGCTGCCCTCCGGTGAGGGCGTCACCATCTCCAAGCTCGCCGTGACGCAACGGCTGCGGGGCCTGCTGGAGGCGGTGCCGGGCGGCGCCCTGCTTGCCTGCACCGGCGCCTTCAAGGGCCTGCCGGAACGGCCGAGCCTGGTGCAGCCCTCCGCGGTGCTGAACGGGCTGGCACATGCGCTGCTGCCGCGAGGGCGGCTCGGCCTGTTCGTGCCGCTGGCGGAGCAGGCAGAGGCGCTGCGCGCGGAGCGGGAACGGGAGGGGCTTTCCGTCGCCGTGGTGGCGCTGCGCCCGCATGGCGACGATGCGGCGCGGGAGGCGGCGATGCGGCTTATGGCGGCGGAGGCGCCGGACCTCGTGCTGCTCGACTGCATTTCCTACACGCGCCGCGACAAGGCGGCGGCCGTGGCCGTGCTGTCCTGCCCGGTGCTGCTCTCCGTCGCCGTGGCCGCGCGCGCGGCCGCTTCACTGCTTCCGGAGGCGTGATGCACGAATTGACGCTGGACGATATCGAGGCGCTGGCGGTCGGCGCCTGGGTGCTGGGGACGGGCGGTGGCGGGTCGCCCTATCTCGGGCTGCTCAACATGCGGCGCCTGTATGCGGAGGGAAAGCGCGTCAGCCTGATGCGACCGGAGGATCTGGCCGATGATGCGCTGGTCGCCGTCGTCTCCAACATGGGCGCGCCGCTGGTCGGGCAGGAGCGGCTGACGGACAGCGCGACCATCGGCCGCGCCGTGACGCTGATGGAGGAATATCTCGGCCGGTCCTTCGACGCGATCATGAGCGTCGAGATCGGCGGCAACAACGGCGTGCAGTCGCTGATGGCCGCTGCCGAGACCGGCAAGCCGGTGGTCGATGCCGACGCCATGGGACGCGCCTACCCGGAGGCGCAGATGACCAGCTTCGCCGTCGGCGACCTGAAGCCCTATCCGCTGTCCATGGTCGATCCGCGCGGCATCGAGGGCATCGTCGCCAAGGTGCCGTCCTGGAAATGGATGGAGCGGCTGTCGCGCAAGATGTGCGTCGAGGTCGGCTCGATCGCCGCCACCTGCAAGGCGCCGCGCAGCGGGGCGGAGGTGAAGAAATGGGGCATCCTGCACACCACCAGCCAGGCCATCACGCTGGGCCAGGCGATAAGGCTGGCGCAGAAGGAACACCGCGACCCGGTGCAGGCGATCCTGGATTGCGAGAAGGGCGTGCTGCTGTTCCGCGGCAAGGTCGCGGACATCGCGCGCCGCACGACGGAAGGCTTCCTGCGCGGCACGGCCAGGCTCGACGGGCTCGACGACTGGCGCGGCCAGGATTTCGAGATCGCGTTCCAGAACGAGTGGGCGGTGGGCTGGCTGGATGGCGTGCCGCGGGTGATGACGCCGGACCTGATCTGCGTGCTCGATACGGTGAGCGGCGAGGCGATCGGCTCGGAAACGTTGCGCTACGGCCAGCGCGTGACGGTGGTGGCGCTGCCGGCGCCGCCGGTGTTCCTGACGCCGCGCGGGCTGGACTTCGTCGGGCCGCGCGCCTTCGGCTACGACCTCGACTTCCGGTCGGTCTTTGCGGAGAGCGCAGAATGATGCCAACAGCAGCAGCGCAGAACCTGCGGCCGCGGAAAGCGGCCGAGGCGCCGAATGGCGCCCGCCGCCAATGCGGCGAGCCAAGCGCCCGCAGGGCGCGCCCGGCGCATGAGGGCACGAAAACATGAGGCGGCGCATCGGCATCGATGTCGGCGGCACCAACACGGACGCCGTGCTGCTGGAGGATGACCGCGTCCTGCACGCGATGAAGACGCCAACCACGGCGGATGTGTTGACCGGCGTGCGGATCGCGCTGCTGGACGTGGCGCGTGCCATGGGGGCCGGCGGCGTTCAGGCGGTGATGATCGGCACGACGCATTTCGTGAATGCGGTGGTGCAGCGGCGCGACCTGGCGCCGGTCGGCGCACTCCGCATTGGCCTGCCGGCGGCGAAGTCCCTGCCGCCGTTCTGCGACTGGCCGCAGGACCTGGCCGCCATCGTGCGCGGGCAGGTGCACATGGTGGAAGGCGGGCATGACTTCGATGGCCGGCCGATCATGCCGCTGGACGAGGCTGCCGTGCGCGCCGCTGCGCGGGCCATGCGGGAAGGCGGCATCGGTTGCGTCGCCATCAGCAGCGTGTTCTCGCCGCTCGATCCCGGCATGGAACGACGCGCGGCCGAGATCCTGCAGGCGGAGATGCCGGACGCCGCCATCACGCTGTCGCACGACCTCGGCCGTATCGGGCTGCTGGAGCGGGAGAATGTGGCGCTGCTGAACGCCTGCCTGGCGCCGCTCGCCCGGCACACCATCGCGGCCTTCGAGGAGGCGCTGCGGCAGGCCGGCATCGCGGCGCCGCTGTTCATCACGCAGAACGACGGCACCGTGATCCGCGCCGAACTTGCCGCGCGTTTCCCGGTGCTGTCCTTCGCCTCCGGCCCAACCAATTCGATGCGCGGCGCCGCCTTCCTGACCGGGGTGCAGGACGCGCTGGTGGTGGATGTGGGCGGCACCACCAGCGATGTCGGCGCCCTGAAGGGCGGCTTCCCGCGGGAGGCGAATGCCGTGGTGCAGGTCGGCGGCGTCCGCACGCTGTTCCGGATGCCGGACCTGCTGTCGATCGGGCTCGGCGGCGGGTCGCATGTCGAGGCCGATGGCGCGGGCCGCATCCGTATCGGCCCGCGCAGCGTCGGCTTCCGGCTGCCGGAACTGGCGCGGATCTTCGGCGGGCCGCAACTGACCACCAGTGATATCGCCGTGCGCGCGGGGCTGCTCGGGCTGGGCGATGCCGCGCAGGTGGAGGATGTCGCGCTCGGCTTCGCCGAGGCCACCCTGGCCGAGGCCGCGCGGATGCTGGAGGAGACGATCGACCGCATGAAGACCGATGCCGCGCCTGTGCCGCTGCTTGCGGTCGGCGGCGGCGCCTTCCTGGTGCCGGATCGGCTACAGGGCGTGTCGGAGGTGCTGCGCCCGGCCCATGCCGCCGTCGCCAATGCTGTCGGTGCCGCCATCGCGCAGGTCAGCGGCGAGACCGACCAGGTGTTCCAGGGCATGACCCGCGCGGAGGCGATGGCGGAGGCGGAGCGCATCGCCCGCACCCGTGCCGTCGAGGCCGGTGCCGATGCGGCGACACTGGTGCTGGTCGATATCGAGGACCTGCCGATCGCCTACCTGCCCGGCGGTGCACTGCGGGTGCGCGCCCGCGTGGTGGGAGAAATCGCCGCAGGATAGGCAACCGGCTTCAGACCTGGAGGTAGCGCGCCTGCAACTCCGGCTGCGCCCGGAAATCCTCCGCCGTACCGGCCCAGACGATGCTGCCCTTGTCGATGACGGCAACCCGCGTCGCGACGCTCAGGCAGAAGCGGCTGTTCTGCTCCGCCAGGACGATGGTGGTGCCCAGTTCGCGGAGGCTGCGGATCAGCCGCCCGATCTCCTGCACGATCAGGGGCGCCAGGCCTTCCGATGGCTCGTCCAGCAGCAGCACGGCGGGGTTGCCCATCAGGCAGCGTGCAATCGTCAGCATCTGCTGCTCGCCGCCCGAAAGGCGCCCGGCGTAGCGGCTGCGCAGGGGGGCCAGCATCGGGAACATCTCGAAGGCGCGCGCGCGGTTCCAGTCGCGGCCGCCGATGCCCTCGCGTTCGGCGATTTCCAGGTTCTCTTCCACCGTGTGCTCGGGAAATACCTGCCGATCCTCGGGCACGAACCCGATGCCGGCTCGGGCGATGCGGTAGGGCTTGCGGCCCGCCACGTCCTGCCCGCGCACCAGCACGCGCCCGGCACGCGGCGGCAGCAGGCCGGCGATGGCCTTGAAGGTGGTGCTTTTCCCCGCGCCGTTGCGGCCCATCAGCGCCAGCGTCTCGCCACGCTCGACCTCGAAGGCGACGCCGAACAGCACCTGGCTGTGGCCATAGGCGGCGTCCAGCGCTTCCACCCGCAATTCACTCATCACGCCGGGTCCAGCGCGTGGTCGGCGCCGAGATAGGCCTCGACGACGGCCGGGTTGCGCCGCACCTCGTCCGGCGTGCCCTGCGCGAGCACGGCGCCGTAGCGCAGCACGCGCACGGATTGGGCGATGCGGAAGACGATGTCCATGTCGTGCTCGATGAAGACCAGCGTCAGGCCACGCGCCTGCCACAGTCGGTGCACGCGGTCGATCATCCGCCAGCGTTCATCCGGCCCCATGCCGGCGGTGGGCTCGTCCAGCAACAGAACCTTGGGGTCCAGCGCCAGGGCCAGGGCGATGTCGAGCAGCTTCTGGTCGCCGTGCGACAGACTGGCCGAGTCGGTCCGCGCCAGGGGCTCCAGCCCGCACAGTTCCATCACCTCCGCCGCGCGCGCCGCGATGTCGGCCGGTGGGAAGGCGCCGAGCAGCCGCGCCGTGCGTCCCTCATGCGCCATCAGCGCGGCGGCCAGCGCATGCTCCACGGTAAAGCTGGGGAACAGGTTCGCCACCTGGAAGGCGCGACCGATGCCGCGGCGGACGATGGTGCGGCGGTCGAGTCCGGTGATTTCCTGCCCATCCAGCAGCACCTGGCCAGCCGTGGGCGTCAGCTTGCCGGTGACGAGGTGGAACAGCGTGGTCTTGCCGGCGCCGTTCGGTCCGATGATGGCGGACAGCGTGCCGGGCTCGAACACCAGGTTGACATTGTCCGTCGCCACCACGCCGCCGAAGCTCTTGCACAGGCCGCGAAGCTCCAGCCGGCCGCCGCTCATGGCGCATTGCCGCGGGCGGGAGGCAGCCCGCCATAGGCGCCCCAGGAAGGTGCGACGAGCCAGCCGGCATCCACCGGCAGGTTCACCCCGGTGATGGATCGTGCAGCGTCGGAGGCGAGGAAGGTCACCGCTTCCGCGATTTCCTCCGGCGTCACCATGCGGCCGAGTGCGCTCGACTGTTCCAGCAGGCTCGGGTCACGCTCCCCGGCGGCGATGGCCGCGCCGAGCGCGGGGGTGAGTGTGTAGCCCGGTGAGACCGCGTTCACCCGCACGCCGGACCTGCCCCATTCCGCCGCCAGGCAGCGCGTCATCTCGATGACCGCGGCCTTTGCCGGCGAATAGGCGTGCAGCGGCATGGACCGCATGCCGGCGATGGAGGCGATGGTGACGATGGCGCCGCGCCCGCGCCGGGCCATGCGCGTGCCGAAGGCCACCGCGGAGTTCCAGGTGCCGATCTGGTCGACCCGCACCACCTGCTCGACCTCCGCCTCCGTCAACGCCTCCGCCCGCACCGGCCGCTGGATGATGCCGGCTGAGGTCACCAGCAGGTCCACCGGGCCGAGAGTCGCCTCGACCTCTGCCGCTGCGGCCTCGTTCGCGTCGCGGGAGGCGACGTCGAGCGCAAGCACGGTGCCGGCGATCTCCGCCGCCAGGGCCTGCGCCCGCGCCGCGTCGCGATCCGCCACCACCACGCGCGCGCCACGCGCGGCCAGCAGCCGGCAGCAGGCCGCGCCGATGCCGCTGGCGCCACCGGTGACGACGGCGATCTGCCCGGAGAAGTTCACGAGGCGGCCCTCCTGCGGTTGCGCCAGAGATCCACCACGAAGTCCAGCAGGCCCTTGCGCAGTCCCAGCACGATGACCAGAAGGATGATGCCGAGGAACAGCCCGTGATGTTCCGTCACCGCTGTGATGCGGTCGTTCAGGATCAGGAAGATGGCGACGCCGACCAGCGGGCCCAGAAAGACCGTGATGCCGCCCAGCATGATCATGAAGATCGCCTCGCCCGAAGTGGTCCAGAAGGCGAAGGTGGGAAAGGCGCCCGAGACGTAGAGGCTCATCAGCACGCCACCCAGCCCGGCGAAGGTCCCGGCGATGACGAAGGCCGCGAGGCGGTAGCGGTAGACCGAAAGCCCGACGAAGGCGGCGCGATCCGGATTGTCCCGCAGCATGCGCAGCGCGGCGCCGAACGGCGAACGCACCACCTGGCGCAGGGCCACGGTGGAGACCAGCAGGCAGGCCATGCCGAACCCCGCCAGGTGCAGCGGCCGCGAGAGGTCGATGCCGAGGAACGGAGGCTTCGGGATGCCGCCCATCAACCCCTGGTCGCCGCCGGTCAGCGAGATCCAGGACAGGATCACGGAATGCAGCAGCATCTGGAAGGCCAGCGTCAGGAAGGCGAAATAGATCTCGGACAGCCGCACGCACAGCGCGCCGACCACCAGCGCCAGCAGTGCCGTGCAGATCAGTGCCAGCAGGATCGCCACGGGAATCGAAACCCCCGCACGCTGCATCAGCAACCCGAAGGCATAGGCGCCCATCGCGAAATAGGCGGCGTGGCCGAAGGAAACCAGGCCGGTGGTGCCGATCAGCAGGTTCAGCGACAGCGCCAGCAGACCGAAGGTCGCGAAGCGGATGGCGAAGTCCAGCAGCCCGGGGGAGCCGAAGCCACCGAGCGTCACCGCCAGGAACGCCGCCAGCACCAGCACGGCGAGGCCGGCATCGCGCAGCCAGCCATCCTTCACGAGGGTCGCTTCCCGCCGAGGCCGCTCGGCCGCAACAGCAGCACCAGCGCCATGATGGCGAACATCGCGCCCTCCACGAACAGCGGGAAGCCGATGGAGCCGAAGGAGCGCGTGAAGCCCAGGATCAGCGCCGCCGCCAGCGCCCCGCCGATGGAGCCCATGCCGCCGATCACGGTGACGATGAAGCTCTCGATCAGGATGGAAACGCCGGCACCCGCGACCACGGACCGGATCGGCGCGGACAGCGCCCCTGCCGCGCCGGCAAGCCCGGCGCCGATGGCGAAGACGGCGGCGTAGATCACCGTGGTATTGATGCCGAGCGCACCGACCATGCCGGGATTGACCGCGGCGGCGCGCACGATGCGCCCGAAGCGCGTGCGCCCCATGCCCCAGGCCAGCAGCACCGCGATCGCGGCGGTGATGGCGAAGAGGATGGCGTAGAAATACGGCACGATGCCGCCGCCGATGATGAAGGGTGGCCGGCGGAACTCCTCCGGCACGCCCATGCTGCGGAAATCCGCGCCCCAGATGATCTTCACCAGGTCATCCAGGATGAGGATCACGGCATAGCAGACCAGCAACTGCATCAGCACGTCGCGGCCATAGATGCGGCTGAGCAGGAATCGCTCGAAGAACAGGCCGAACAGCGCGGTGCCCAGCGTGCCGGCGACCACGGCCAGCGCGAAATTCCCGGTCACGCCATGCACGGTCAGCGCCAGGTAGGCGCCGATCATGTAGAGCGAGCCATGCGCGAAGTTCACCAGCCCCAGCACGCCGAAGATCAGCGTCAGGCCGGACGCCACGAGGAACAGCAGCATCCCGATGGTCAGCCCCGCCGCGCTCTGCGTCACGAGGCAGGAGACGGAGGCGAGGCATTCACCCAGTTCGGCGAGTTCCATGCAGCGTGGCTCAGGCCCAGCCCTTGGCGCGTTTCCACTCGGCCTCCAGTCGGTAGATCGAGGCCCAGTCCGCCGGTGTCATGCGCTGGATGTAGGGGTCCTGCGCGATGGTGACGCCCCAGCCGATGGCATAGTCCACCAGCGTCTGGTCCTCCGCCCGCATCGTCACCTTGCCGCCGACGCCGAAGGGGCTGTCGATGGTCATGCCCTTCAGCTTGCCGGCAACCGCGCGCGGATCCGTGCCGCCGGCCTGGCGCAGCGCGGTGGTCAGCAGGCGCACGGCGGTGGCGGATTGCCAGGACCAGTTGGTGGGAAAGGTGTTGAAGCGGCGGTTGTATTCCGCGGCGAAGTCCTGGTTCTCCGGCACGTCCGGGAAGTTGCGCAGGTAGCGATTGCCGGAATGCACGCCCGTCGGCAGGTTCCGCACCTGCTGCAGCGTCGTGTAGTCCGCCATGTTCACGGCGAAGAACTGCGATTGCTGGAACAGCCCGAAGATCGAGGCCTGCTCGACGAAGGTCACCAGGTCCCCGGCCCAGAGGCAGGAATAGATGGCCTGCGGGCGGCCCTGCGACAGGCGCGTGATGTTCTCGGTGTAGTCGGCCTGGAACAGCCGCGGCCAGGTCTCGCCGGTGATCTGCACCTCGGGATGGAAGTTCTTCACGTATTCGACGAACTCCGCCGTGGTGTCGCGGCCATAGGCGTAGTCGGGCGAGACCGTCATCCAGCGCCGCAGGTTGCGCGCCTTGGCGATCTCCGCGGCATAGGCGCCGCCGGCGATCGAATCATGGATGCCCTGGCGCGCGACGCGGAAGGCGTTCCAGAAACGCTGCCGCGGATCGGCGGTGAGCGAGGAGGTCTCCGAGTTGACGTGCAGCGTCACCGTCCCGGTCTCGCGCACCACCTCATGGATCGCGAAGCCGCCGGAGGAAGGCTCGGCATCCAGCAGGAATTCGCAGCCCTCGCTGCTGATCATCTCCCGCGCCAGGCGCGCAGCTTCCGCCGGCACGCCGCGGCTGTCGCGCACCACCAGCTCGACTGGGCGGCCGTCCAGGCCACCCGAGGCGTTGAAGCGATCCACCTCGATCTGCATGGCGTTGCGGGACGAAAGGCCCAACTGCGCTACGCGGCCGGACAGGATGGTCGGCACGCCGACCTTGATGGGCTGGCGGGGTTGGGTGAAGCCGATATGGGGAAAGCCGACCAGCGCGGCCGTGGTGCCCAGCACCGCGCGGCGCCCGATCGAGGCTGTGTTGATCCTGGACATCGGCTTTTTCCTTCCCCCGGGGCAGGGCTTGATGCCCTGCCTTCGTTCATGTCTTGGCGCCCTGGCAAAAAGGTGAGGCACCACCCTGGCGGTGTCAATCGAACTGTGACCGCCAGCCTGGCGGCCGAGACCAGCCGCAGGCTGCAGCCGGAACCCCGGGCCGACCGCGCCAGGCCCCGGCCGCGCAGAATGCGCCGGCAACAGGTCAGCCGAGGCTGGTGACGTTCATCGGCGCCGACACCCAGCCATAGCCTTCGCCTTCCCTGCGCACATGGCCGAGGCCAGGCCAGGGAAAGTGGTAGGACAGCACCGCATGCCGGTCCGTCGCCAGGCGGTCGAGCATGCGCGACCGTGTCTGCGCGGAAAGCTTCGGATCGGTGTCGAAGGAGAACTCCATCAGCGGCTGGCGCAGCAGAAGGACCTGGTGATGTGCCAGGTCGCCGCTGTTCAGCATCGTGCGCCCGCCGGAGGTGATGGCGTAGCAGGTGTGCCCCACCGTGTGGCCAGGCGCGAAGATCGCGGTGACCCCGGGCACCACCTCCTGCCCGTCACGGACCATGTGGAAGCGGTCGCGATAGGCGTTCAGATTTTTCTTCGCCCCCTCGATGAAGACGTTCATGAAGGCCGGCCCGCGCTTGTTGGCGTCATCCGTCCAGAACTGCACATCCGCCTCGTTGATTGCCACCTGCGCGTTCGGAAACACGCGCTGGCCGCTGGCATCCACGAGACCCCAGACGTGATCGCAATGCGCATGGGTGGCGACGACCATGTCGATCTGCTCGGGCTGAATCCCGGCGGCGCGCAGATTGGCCAGCAGGCGACCCGTGGTCGGGCCGAACATCCTGGAATCGGCTCCCATGCTTTCGCCCATGCCGGTATCGAACAACAGCAACTGGCGCCCGGTGTTCAGCACCAGCACGTTCTGCTCCAGCGTGGCCGTGCCAGGATCCAGGAACTCGTTCGTCAGCATGTTCGTGATCCGGTCCGCGCCCGGGCCGACGAAGCTGTCCTGCGGCTTGCCGAGCGGCAGGCTGCCGTCGGAGACGACGGTCGCTTCGAACTCACCCCATTTGAAGCGATGCCAGGCCGGGGGCAGGTCGTTGCGCATCGGCGCGGCTGCCTCGGCTTCTGCGCGCGGCAGCAGCACGGCCGTGGCTGCGGCGGCTCCCGCGCCCAACAGGTCGCGGCGGGCGAAACCAGTCTTCATCGGGCCTCTCCTCGGGCGGTTTTCTTGTGCAACGCGCGTGCGCGGACAGGCAGGAACATGCCACCGACCGTTTGCAGCCCGCCTTCAAATCTGGATCATGATGCAGTGCGAAGGCCGATTTGGTCTGCTCGCGCGCGTCACAGCCGCTTCAGCGCGGCGCCCGTCGCAGGGTCGAACAGGTGAATGCGTGCAGGATCGAACGCCACGGCGGCCGGCGTATTCAGCGCCGCACGGACCTCGCTGCGCACCTCTGCAGTAATGCGGAGCCGTGGCGCGACCTCGACCTCGATCAGGCGCTCGGAGCCGATGAGCTCCGTCATCCAGACGGTGCCTGGCACGGCATCCGGTGCATCGAGCGTCGCCATGTGCACATCCTGCGGCCGCACGCCCAGCGTCAGCCGTCGCGGCGCGGCGGACAGGTCGAATTGCGGCGGCGCCGGGATGGCGCGGCCGGCGACCATCAGCACCGGGCGCTCCGCTACGGAACTTACCTCGACATCCGCGAAATTCATCGGCGGGCTGCCGATGAAGCCGGCGACGAACAGGTTGGCCGGCTGGTCGTAGACATCCTCCGGCGTGCCGAATTGCTGCACCTCCCCCTGGTCCATCACCGCCACCAGGTCGGACATGGTCATGGCCTCGAGCTGGTCATGTGTGACGTAGATGGAGGTGGTCTCGAGATCCAGATGGAAGCGCTTGAGCTCGCCGCGCATGGTGGCGCGCAGCTTGGCGTCGAGGTTCGACAGCGGCTCGTCCATCAGGAAGATGTCCGGCTTGCGCACCATGGCGCGGCCGAGTGCCACGCGCTGCCGCTGGCCGCCGGACAGGGCGCGCGGCTTTCGGGCCAGCAGCGCCCCGATCTCCAGCACCCGCGCCACCACGCCGACCTTCTCCGTCCGCTCCGCACGCGGCATGCCGCGGACCTTCAGGCCGTAGCCGATGTTGGCCGCCACATCCATTGTGGGGTACAGCGCGTAGGACTGGAACACCATGGCGATGTTGCGATCCGCCGGCGACAGATGTGCGACGCGGCGATCGCCGAAATAGATCTCGCCGGAGGTCGCCTTCTCCAGCCCCGCGATCATCCGCAGCAGCGTCGTCTTGCCGCAGCCGGAGGGGCCGAGCAGCGTGACGAAACGCCGCTCCGGGAAGATCATGTCGAGCGACTTCAGCACCTTATTGGAGCCGAAGGATTTCGAGAGTTGCTCCAGGCGGACCTGCATGGCGTCTCAGCCTTTCACCGCGCCGGCGCCGAAGCCGGCGACCAGGTGGCGTTGCAGCAGCATGAAAAGGATCGCCATCGGCACGGTCATCAGCACCGAGGATGCCATCATCAGTCCCCAATCCACATGCGTGCCATCGAAGAAGTGCATCACGCCGACCGTCAGCGGCAGGTTCTCCATCGTGTTGATGAAGACCCGGCCGAACAGATAGTCGTTCCAGGATACGATCAGCGTGAAGATCGCGGCAGCGACGATGCCCGGCCAGGCGCTCGGCAGTACGATTTCCCAGAATACCCGGAGGCGGGAGGCGCCATCCACCAGCGCCGCCTCCTCGATCTCGATCGGGACGCTGCGGAAGAAGGCCCACATCAACCATAGCGAGAAGGGCAGTGTGATGCAGACATAGCCGAAGATCAGCGACAGCAGCGTGTCCGTCAGCCGCAGATCCGCCATTACCAGGAACATCGGGAAGACGAAGATGATGGACGGCACCATGTAGCCCACCAGCGCCAGGTAGGGCACGGCGCGCTGGCCCGGGAACCGGAACCGCGTCAGCGAATAGGCCGCGAGCGTCGAGACGATGGTACTGATCAGCGTGGTGCCGACGGTGACGATGACGCTGTTGGTGAACCACTGCAGGAAGAAGGCCGAGGGTGGCGGCGTCTCGGTGCCGGCACCGGCTTGGAAATAGGCATCCCGGCCGACCAGCAGGGCGCGGTAGTTCTCCAGCGTCCAGGTGCTGGGCCACAGGGTCGGCGGCCACAGGAAGATCTCGTCCTTTGGCTTCATGCTGGTGAAGAAGGCCCAGATCAGGGGAAAGCAGACGAGGAAGGTGATCGCCATCAGCAGCGCATACAGCGCCACGCGGCCCAGGACCTCGCGGGTCGTCATGGCGCCTTGTCCTCCTGCCCGAAGCCGGACACCCGTACATAGATGACGGTGCCCACCAGCAGCATCACGATCATGATCACCCCCGTCGCCGCGGCCACGCCGAGCCGCAGGTTGGCCATGCCTTCCTCGAAGGCATAGACCGCGAGGTTGAAGGTCGAGGTGCCGGGCCCGCCGCGGGTCAGCAGGTAGATCTCCTCGAACTTGTTGAAGGTCCAGATGGTGCGGAACACGACCACCACCACCAGCACTTCCTTCAGCATCGGCAGCGTGATGTCGATGAAGCGCCGCCAAGCGCCGGCGCCGTCTACCTTGGCTGCGTCGTAAAGCTCCGTCGGAATCGTCTGCAGTCGTGCCAGCACGCAGATCACCACGAAGGGCGTGTATTTCCACACGTTCAGCAGCACGGCGGAGGTCATGGCCATGTTCGGCGTGGACAGCCAGGCGATGTTCTGGTCGATCAGGCCGGCGCTCAGCAGCGCGTGGTTGACGATGCCGATCTCGGAATTGAAGATCCAGCGCCAGTTCAGCGCGATCACGACCGTCGGCACGATGTAGGGGAACAGCAGCAGCCCGCGGAACACTGCCATGCCCGGCAGGGTGACATGCAGCAGCAGCGCCAGGCTGACGCCGAGCACCGTCTGCAGCAGGATGGACCATCCGGTCCACACCAGCGCCTGGTGGAAGCTCTCCCAGAACAACGGGTCGTCCAGGATGCGTTCGAAATTCTCCAGGCCGACCCAGCGGATATCGTCGGGCCGCAGGGGATTGTAGGCGTAAAAGGCCATCCGCACGGCTTCCGCGACCGGCCACACCATGAAGGCGGCCGCGGTGACCAGGAAGGGCAGCATGAACAGGATGCCGACCTGCCGGTCGGAGAACCGGAATCGGGCCGGCCTCGGTCGGAAATCCTGCATGCTCAGCCGGCGAGCATGCGCGCATTGTCGCGACGGATGCCCTCGAACTGCCGGTGGCCCCACTCCACGGCCGCCTTCGGCTGCTCGTTGTTCAGCAGCATGCGCTGCACCGCCTGCGCCCAGACGCTGCGGCCATGCGCGACACCGGCCAGCGGGTTCACGCCCCGCTTCATCTCGAGCCCGGTGTTGCAGGCATGCGGCACGGATTGGCTGAAGATCACGTCCAGGGAACGCTGCTTCGACTGGTAGAACGGATGCGCCAGCATCGCCGGCGCCGTCGCCACATCCTTGAAGACCGGTCCGACGTTCGGCATCAGGCTCTGGCTGTAGCGCACCATCCAGTCGACGCTGTTGGAGACGTAGGTGATCGCTTCCTTCGCCTCCTTGATGAAGGCGTTGTCGCGGCGCGGGATGATCCAGCCGTTGATGTCGGTCCAGGACCAGCGCTTGCCGGTGCCGGGATGCGCCGGGTTCAGGTAGTACTCCATGTTCTGGAACAGCGCCGGCGTTTCCTCCGCCGCCCGGCCCATGGTGCGCCCCCAATAGGCGGACATGCCGGTGCGTCCGGCGACATGCTGGTCCACCACCTGCAGGAAGCTGAACTCCACCGCGGCGCGCGGCATGAAGGCATGCAGCCGGCGGATGAAGTCGAAGGCTTCCGTCGTCGCGGTGCTGTCGAAGGTGGTGCGGAATTGCGCCGCCGGATCCCAGGTCAGGCCGCCGGCCTGCCAGATGAACTGCGTGATGTGGTAGTCCGCGCAGAGGTTGCGGCCGAGCGCCATGGTGTAGCCCGCCATGCCGGGCTTGCGTTCGGTGATGGTGCGGGCGGCATTGGCGAACTGGTCCCAGGTCCAGGTTGCGGGATCCCCGAGGCCCAGCTCGTTCACGATGTCCTGCTGCACCACCAGCAGGCAGGGCTGGTGATGGACCGGCACGGCGTACTGCACGCCCCGCCAGGCGCCGAACTGCTCCAGCGTGAACCCATCCACCAGGCGTTCCCGCGCACGGATCGCGGTGTTGACGTCCTCCACGGGCTCCAGCAGCTCTTCGGCCGCAAGCTGGTAGGCGATTGGGCTCTCGACGCTGATCAGGGTGGGCGGACGACGGGCGGCGAGATCCGTCGCCAGCTTCACCGTCACGCCGTCCCAGGGGATCTGCTCGATCTCGAAGCGGATATTGGCGTTGTTGCGCTGCGCCCACTCGTTCATGCCCTGGACGAAGACGCCGCCATAGGGGCCGGGCTCGCCCCAGACGCGCGCAACGCGCGGTCCGCCCTGTGCGAGTGCCGGGGCCGCCAAGGCGGTTGAGAGCGCGGCGCCGCCGGCGCCTTGCAACAGGAGGCGCCGGGACGAGGCAAGGCGCTTGAGGTCGATCATCGGCTCAACTCCCTTCCATCGCGCAGGCCTTGTGCGGCCCATCGCTTCATTGTGTCAGCGTTGTTGCATCGGCGCGTCGTGGTGCTTGAAGGCGGGTCGGCGCGAGGCTCGGCGTCTCCTTCCGATCCGTCCGACCACCCATCCCGCGCGGGCAGCGGTTGCTTCAGGCCAGGCCGGAAGTGGGCGCCCGGTGGCTTTTCCGGCAAGGCTGACGCGGTCTCGGGCTTGCCGGACCAGAACGCTATCGGGCTCCGCCCGCGACTGCAACAGCCTCCTTGCGCGCGTGTGCAAGACCATGGCGGCCGGACGTCGGAGAACCAGCCGGCCACCACCAGCGCGCTATTCCCGGAGCGGCCCGAGAACGATGGAGGCGTGACAGGACCTTCCGTCAGACGGCCTCGACCCTGACGGCGCAATACTTGAACTCCGGAATCTTGCCGAAGGGATCGAGTTGGGGGTTGGTCAGCAGGTTGGCCGCGGCCTCCCGGTAGGCGAAGGGCAGGAAGACGAGGCCCTCCGGCAGGTCCGGGTCGGCGCGCGCGGCAAGCTCCACCGCGCCGCGGCGCGTGGACAGGCGCAGGCGCCCGCCCGGCGGCACGCCAAGCCGCCGCAGCACCTCCGGCGCCAGCGAGGCGGTGGGCACCGGCTGCAGCGCATCCAGCACGCCCGCGCGCCGTGTCATGGCGCCGGTGTGCCAGTGTTCCAGCTCGCGTCCCGTGGTCAGCACGAAGGGGAAATCGGCATCCGGCATCTCCGCCGGATCAAGCAGGCTGGCCGGCACCAGCCGTGCGCGGCCCGTGGCGGTCGGAAAGGCCTCGCCAAAGACGATCGCCTCCCCCGGCTGGTCCGGACCGAGGCAGGGATAGGTGACGCTGTCCTCCCGCAGCAGCCGGTCCCAGGTGATGTGATCGAGGCTCGGCATGGCCAGCGCCATCTCGGCGAAGACCTCGCGCGGATGGGCGTAGCGCCAGTCCAGGCCGAGGCGCCGCGCCAAATCCACGATGATGTCGAGATCCTGCCGCGCCTGGCCGGGCAGCGGCAGCGCGGCGCGGCCCATCTGCACCTGGCGGTTGGTGTTGGTCGCGGTGCCGTCCTTCTCCGGCCATGCGGAGGCCGGCAGCACCACGTCGGCCAGCGCCGCCGTCTCGGTCAGGAACAGGTCCTGCACAACCAGATGGTCGAGCCTGGCGAGTGCCGCGCGGGCATGCGCGAGGTCGGGGTCGGACATGGCCGGGTTCTCGCCCATCACGTACATCCCGGCGATCTCGCCGCGTTCCATGGCGCCCATGATCTCGACCACGGTCAGGCCGGGCTTCGGGTCGAGCCGGGCACCCCACAGCGCCTCCAGCCGCGCGCGGGCCGCGTCCTCGCCGGTGGGGTGGTAGTCCGGGAAGGCCATCGGGATCAGTCCGGCATCGGACGCGCCTTGGACGTTGTTCTGTCCGCGCAGCGGATGCAGCCCGGTGCCGGGCCGTCCGACATGGCCGCACAGCAGCCCGAGCGCGATGAGGCAGCGCGTATTGTCCGTGCCGTGGGTGGATTGGCTGATGCCCATGCCCCACAGGATCATCGCGCGGTCGGCACGCGCGAACAGGCGTGCCACGCGGCGGATCTGGGCCGCCGGTACGTCGCATATGGGCGCCATCGCCTCCGGTGTCAGAGCCGCGACGTGGTCGCGGAGCTGCTCGAAATCCTCGAGATGCGCCGCGACATATTGCCGGTCGTGCAGTCCTTCCGCGATGATGACATGCAGCATCGCGTTCAACAGCGGCACGTCGCGACCCGGCGCGAAGCGCACCACCTCCGCCGCGTGCCGGTCGAGGCCGGTTCCGCGCGGGTCCATGATGATGAGTTTCGCGCCACGCGCTGCCGCCTGCTTCAGGAAGGTTGCCGCGACGGGGTGATTCTCGGTCGGCCGCGCGCCGATCACCACGATCACCTCCGCCTCCATCGCCGCCGTGAAGGGGGCGGTGACGGCGCCGCTGCCGATTCCCTCAAGCAGTGCCGCGACCGAGGCCGCGTGGCAGAGCCGCGTGCAGTGATCCACGTTGTTGGTGCCGAAGCCCGTGCGCACCAGCTTCTGGAACAGGTAGGCTTCCTCGTTGGCGCCCTTGGCCGAGCCAAAGCCGGCCAATGCGTTCGGCCCACGCGTGTCGCGGACGCGGCGCAGCCCTTCGGCCGCGCGCGCCATCGCCTCCTCCCAGCTGGCTTCGCGGAACTTGCTGCGGGCATGGCCCAGGTCGACGCAGTCTCCGACGTCCTTCGCCGCGCCGTCCCGCCGCACCAGCGGCACGGTCAGGCGCTCCGGGTGGTGCACATAGTCGAAGCCGAAGCGCCCCTTCACGCAGAGTCGGCCGAGATTGGACGGCCCGTTGCGCCCCGTCACCTCGACGATGACGTCATCGCGCACCTTGAAATCCACCTGGCAGCCGACGCCGCAATACGGGCAGACGCTTGGCACCACGCGCTCGGTTGCCTGGCTGCGCTGGCCGGCCTGGTCCACCACGGATTTCGGCAGCAGCGCGCCGGTCGGGCAGGCCTGCACGCATTCGCCGCAGGCGACGCAGGTGCTTTCGCCCATCGGTGTCGCGGTATCGAACACCACCTGCACGTCCATGCCCCGGTGTGCGAGGCCGATGACGTCGTTGTGCTGCACCTCGCGGCAAGCGCGTTCGCAGAGCCCGCACTGGATGCAGGCATCGAGCTGGACGAGCATGGCAGGGTGGCTTGCATCCGCGCGTGGCACCTGCGGCTCTGCCGAGAAGCGGCTTGCCGTGACGCCGACATGGCGGGACCAGCGCGCGAAGACGCAGGAGGGGTCGCGCGCGCCGGCACCAGGCTGGTCTGCCAGCAGCAGCTCGAACACCATCCGGCGCGCATGCCGGGCGCGCGGCGTCGCGGTCTGCACCACCATGCCCTCGGTCGGCCTGCGGATGCAGGAGGCCGCCAGCACGCGCTCCCCGGTCACCTCCACCAGGCAGGCGCGGCAATTGCCGTCGGGACGGTAGCCTGGGCGATCGAGGTGGCAGAGATGCGGCACCTCCACGCCGAGGCGTGTCGCGACCTGCCAGATGGTCTCGCCAGACAAGGCCTCCACGTCCCGGCCATCGAGTGTGAATCGCGTCGTCATGGCAGCACGTCTTCGGGAAAGTGGCGCAGCAGGGTCAGCACCGGGTTCATCGCCGCCTGCCCAAGCCCGCAGATCGAGCCATCCGCCATGGCCTGCGCCAGGTCCTTCAGCAGCGCGCGGTCCCACACCGGCGCGTCCAGCAGATGCGTGGCCTTGGCGGTGCCGACTCGGCAGGGTGTGCATTGGCCGCAGCTTTCGTCCCGGAAGAAGCGCATCAGGTTGCGCGCCGCCTCCGCCAAATCGTCCTGGTCCGACAGAACCACCACGGCGCCGGACCCCACGAAGCAGCCCTGCGCATCCAGCGTGCCGAAATCCAGCGGCAGGTCGCCGAGACGCTCCGGCAGGATCCCGCCAGAGGCACCACCGGGCAGATAGGCCGCAAAGCGGTGGCCGGGCGCCATGCCGCCGCAGAATTCCTCGATCAACTCGCGCACGCTGACACCAGCGGGCGCCAGCTTCTCCCCGGGATCGCGCACGCGGCCGGAGACCGAGAAGAAGCGCAGGCCGGTGCGTCCGCGCCGTCCCTGCACCGCATATTCGGCGGGGCCTTCCGCCGTGCCCAGGATCTGCGGCAGGAACCACAGGGTCTCGACGTTGTGGATCAGCGTCGGCTGGCCGAACAGGCCCGCCTCGCCGGGAAAGGGCGGCTTGTGACGGGGATAGCCACGGCGGCCCTCCAGGCTCTCCAGCAGCGCCGTCTCCTCGCCGCAGATATAGGCGCCGGCACCACGGCGCAGGTGGATGGGCACGCTGGCAAGGCCCGCATCGGCCAGCGCCGCGATCTCGCGCTGCAGCGCGCGGCGCAGATGCGGGTATTCGTCGCGCAGGTAGATCCAGCACGCCTCCGCCTGCACCGCATGCGCGGCGAGCAGCATGCCCTCCAGCACACGATGTGGATCGGTCTCCAGGCAGTAGCGGTCCTTGAAGGTACCCGGCTCGCCTTCGTCGGCATTCACCACGACATGACGCGGGCCAGGATTGGCGCGCACGAGTGTCCACTTCCGTGCCGCCGGGAAGCCAGCGCCGCCAAGGCCGCGCAGCCCGGCTTCCTGGACCCGCGCCAGCATCACCTCGCGCGGCAGATCGCCCGTCAGCGCCGCCGCCAGCACGCGGTAGCCGCCACGGGCGCGATAGTCCGACAGCGCGGGCGGCACCGGCATCTCCGGCACATCGCCGGTCACGGCGCGCGCGACGCGGTCCGGCGTCGCCGCCTCCACCAAATCATGTCCGACGGCGCAGGCGGGCGCATGATGGCAGGCGCCCATGCAAGGAACCGTGACCAGTCGTGCACCCGCGATGGGGGCATCGCGCAGAGCCTGCATCAGCCGCGCCGCGCCGGCCATGGCGCAGGGTAGGCTTTCGCAGACGCGCACCGTGACTGGCCCCGGCGTCGGCGCGGCATCGTCTACCACGTCGAAATGCGCGTAGAAGGTGGCGACCTCGAAGACCTCGACCGGCGCGAGGCGCAGCATTGCCGCCAGGGCCAGCAGGTGGCCCTCCCGCAGGCAGCCGAAGCGGTCCTGCAAGGCGTGCAGGTGCTCAATCAACAGGTCGCGCCGCAGGTCCATCCCCGCAAGCGCGGTGGCGACCGCCTGGCGCATCTCCGCCGTGAAGCTGCGGCCACGTGGGCCAAAGCGTGGCGCGCGGCGTGCTGTCGGTGGTTCCATGACCGGAGGCGAAAGGGTGGGTGGCATCACCATGCAGTCGATGCTCCACCGGTCCCTGGCATGCGCATGATCGACAAGTTCAATCTGCCGCCTGCAATTGGCCTGCCCCAAGGGGGCCGCTGCTGAGCGTAGGCAGGCCTGGATGCGGAGCGCAACACCGCGTCCGGCGTAATTCGGTCAAGCTGGATCGCGTCGGGGCTTCGCGCCCGGTTTCCAGCCGTAACGCAGGATTGACTAGGCAGACCATCAGCCGTGGCGTGACGATGGTCCGGCGGACCAAGCGTAAGTCCTGCGCCTGGAGGAAGCCGGTCATGGCGTCCAGTTGCGGCGTGTTGGCTCACCCGGTGATGGTCGACCAGCGCATCCGGCGCCATCTGCCTCGCGGGATCCTTCGCCGCCTGTGCCACGCCGCGGCTGTATCCTTGCCAGCGCTCGCACAGCCACCATCGGAACCGCATCGCGGCGCGCAGCCTCATGGCTGACCTGCCGCTCCTGCTCGCCGGGCCCATGTTGCGGCGCCTCGATGGCCAGACCGTCACCGTATGGGTCGCCTGCCGCGAACCTTGCCTGGTCGCGCTGACGCTGTTCGAAGGCGAGGCGACATCGTCCGGACCCGGCACATCGGATGGGCTCGCCCCGGTGGGAAGCGGTACGGCAACGACACGCCGCCTCGGCCAAGCGCTGCATGTGGCCCTCGTCCGCGCCGGGCGGCCGGAGGGTGCTGCAAACAATCCGGAGACCCCGGCATTGCAGCCTGGCCACCTGCGACCAGGCGCCCGCTACAGCTATGACGTCGTCCTGGCGCCGTTGGCCGGCGGCGCGGCGAAGGGCCTGCTGGCACTCGGCCTGCTGGAGGATGACCCGAAGGGTGACGACGGCATCCGCAAGATCGAGAACATCTCGCCGCTCGCACCAGCTGTCTTCGGCCTTGGAGGTGGCGAGAGGAAGCTGCCGGGCTTTGTCGCTCCGCCCGCAGCCTTGGACGAACTCCGCATCGCACATGCAAGCTGCCGCAAGGCGCACGGCTCCGGCACGGATGCGTTGTCCTGGCTGGACGACGCGCTGGGTGGCAAGGTCGGGGATCCGCCGGTCGCGCTCGGGCGGCCGCACCAGCTTTTCCTGACCGGCGACCAGATCTACGCGGACGACGTGCCGACGGCGCTGCTGCACATGATCCAGCAACTGGCCGCCGACCTGATGGGCGGCGCGGAGCAACTACCGCGCGGGGATGGCAGCCCGGCCGACGTTACCGCAACGACCGCACCGCCTCTGCGTCGCACCGTCCTCATCCGCGGCGAAGGCGGCTTCACCTCGGTCGAGGCGCAGAACCACCTGCTGACCTTTGGTGAGTACGCGGCAATGTACCTGCTGGCCTGGTCGCCTCTCTGCTGGCACCCGGTCGCTGACCTCGCCGCATGCAGCCAACAGGCCGGCACGGCGCCGGGACCGTTCCCGCTGACCGACCTCGACGCGCTGCTGCCCGCGGAAGGCGGGCCGGGACTGCCGGGCCGGATCGCGGCGACCCTCGGGCCGGGTTTCGAGGCGGAGCGGCAGCGGCTGCGCGTCTTCGCCGCAACGGTCGGGAAAGTCGCGCGGGTGCTGGCGAACATCCCGACGCTGATGATCTTCGACGACCACGACGTGACCGACGACTGGAACATCAACGCGGCCTGGGAACGCCGGGTGCTGACCAAGCCGCTCGGTGTCGCGGTGATGCGCAATGCACTCGTCGCCTACACCTTCTTCCAGGCCTGGGGCTCGGACTGGCCTTCCTTCGAGAAGGCCGATTCACCCAACCGGAAGCTCCTAGAATCGGCGACGGCCTGGCTCGCGACCACGCGTGACCGCGACGCGGTGCGGCAGGCGGAACTGGACGAGCTGCTCGGCCTGACCATGGCCGCGCGCAAGCCGGAGGCGAAGGAGAAGCGCGCCGCCTTCCACTACACCGCGCCCGGCCAGGTGCATGCCGTGCGGGTGCTGGACAGCCGCACGCGGCGCACCTTCCCGCAAGGCGGCGTCGAGCCGGCGCGGCTGCTCGGCGACACGCTGGAGGACCAGGTGCCGGACGCCCCGGCCCGCAACGCGCAGGAGGTGCTGCTGGTCATCGCCTCCACGCCCGTGCTCGGGCCGGAGATCATGGAGCGCATGATCCAGCCGCTCGCCGTGCGCGGGTTCGACGTGGTGCGCGCCTGGAAGGGTCGGGCCGAGGATGCGGACGCACAGCCCGACGACGGCAAGCCCGCCGGCTCCGCCCTCGCCTTCGCGGCCGGCCGCACGCGCGGCGACTTCTTCGCCGATACGGAAAGCTGGCCCTCCAACGAGCCCGCGCTGCAGGATCTGCTTGCGCGGCTAGCCAACCATCCGCGCGTCGTGTTGCTCGGCGGCGACGTGCATTACGGCCTGTCGCTCGCGATGGACCGCTGGGGGCGCAAGCAGGGCGCGTGGGAGACCTCGCGCATCGTCCAGATCACCTCCTCCGCGTCCCGCAATGCCCTGCTGCCGGAGGCGGAGGCGATCTATCGCGGCTGGCATTGGCTCAACCTCTGGATGGCGCCGAAGGGCGTCGAGGGCGTCGGCTGGAAGGCCAAGGCGAAGCTGACCGTTCCTGGCAACGCCGACCTGTCCCTGCTGCAACGCCGCCGGCTGGAGGAGGAGGAGCCCGCCCTGTTGCGCACGGCGGGCTGGCCCCAGGGCGTGGCGGAAGATGCGGCCAGCCCGCCCGACTGGGCCTGGCGCATGATCACGCTGCGCGACATCCGTCCGGATGCGGCGCGTGGCGCCGCGCTCGCCGAGCCCGCCACGCGCATCGCGGAGAAGGTCAGCAAGGCGACGGACCTGCCGCGCGGGCTGGAACGGGCGCAACGCGCGGCTGATGCGCACGCGGCGGCGCTGGGCGATCGCTTCATGCCGCTGCGCGAGGCGGTGCTGACCAACAATGTCGGGATCATCCGCTTCCAGGTGAACGAAGCGGGCGAGCCGGTCGCGGTGGTGCACGACCTGATCTCCGGCACGCGCCGCGACTATCCGGAGGACAAGGTCGTGCCGTTTCCTGCCGACAAGCCCTTCGGCTTCGGCGCCGACCTGTCGAAGGGCCACCCGCACACAAGCTTCGTGGTTCCGCTCGCGGTCGAAGGCACGCGGCCCACCCTGCCGCCGGCCGGCGCCTGATGCCCGCCGGGCCGCACATCCCGGGCCCGGTTTCGACGCTGGCGCGCTGGACCCGGCTTGCGCTCGACGGCATGCGGCGCGCGGCGGAAAGCCCGGCGCTGCTGGCCCATGTCAGGCGCGAACTCGGCCTGCCACCCGGACCGCCGCCGGATATGCCTGCGCTGATCGATGACATCCGGCTGCAGGAAAAGAAGCTCACCGAGGCCGAGGCCGAGGACGCGGCGCTCGACGATGCGCTGTTCGAGATGCTGAACGGCCTCGGCGAGATCCGGCGCCTGGCGGAGCGGCTGCTCGGCTCCGGCGACCTTGGCGACAAGGCGGCCGATACCGTCTACGCGCTGTGCTCGCTGCTGGCGGCGGAGACGGTGCGGGCGGAGTACCCGCTGGCCCACGCCGTGCTGCGCTTGCTGATGCTGGGATATGAGCGGCTGGAGGAGGCGCCGCGGCTCGATCCGGTGGCGATCTTCCACCGCCTTTCCGGCAAGGCGGAGCGCGACGGGCTGCGGCGCTTCGGCGGCGACGACGCCCTGGCCGGACTCGCCGCGCCCGCGCTGCTGCTGATCCTGCGGGCGCTGGCGGCGAAGACGGCGCCAGGCGCGGCCGACGTCAGGGCGCTGCCGCCAGGCGCCATCTATCTCTCGCCCGGGGAGGCCGGCGGCATCGCCTTCGCCACGGGGTGGGAGCCGGTACCGCCCGCGCCTGACGCGCCGGCCTCGGTCGGCGAGGTGCAGGACCTTCTCGCCCGCGCGATCAGCGCCTCCTTCGGCGGGGCGCTGCATGTGAAGGGCAAGGACGGCCCCGCCGCCACCGTGAAGCTGGACTTCGTGATCAGCGCCCTCGCGCTCGATGCGGAGGATGGCGGGCCCGGCTTCCTGTTCCGCGCCGGCACGCTCATCGCCGACGGTGAGCTGGATCTGCCGAAACCGGAGGGCAGCCTCGGCAAGCGCAAGCTGAAACTGAAGGCGAAGGAGAACTCCGCCGCCACGTTGCTGTGGCGCAGCGCGGACAACACGCTCGACCCGTCCGGTGATACCGGGCTGCCCGACGTGGAGCTTTCGGTCCAGCTCGACGGGGTGCCGGACGTGCCCGCCTTCCGCATCGGCACCGCGGGCAAGTCGCGCCTCGATCTCCGCAGCGTCGCGGCCGGCGGCCGGATCGGCAAGAACGGGACGGGACTGTTCCTGAAGGTCACGGATGCGGAACTGGTGCTGCAACCGGGCGATGCGGGCGGGCTCATCGGCGACATCTTCGGCGCGCTCGGTGCCGGGAAGCTGGCCGCGAAGCTCTCCGCGCAGCTGCTGCTCGATGCGAAGCGCGGCTTCCTGGTGGATGGCGCGGCGGGGCTCAAGATCAGGCTGGCTTCCGGCCTCGGGGCCGGCGATGCGGCATCCGCCGCGGCCATCCGGGCGGACTACATCGACCTGGAACTCGGGCCGGGCAAGAAGGGCGGCATCGCCCTCGGCATCCGCTCCGCCGGCAGCTTCCGCCTCGGCCCGCCGGCGCTCGGGCATTTCGGCGCAAGCCTCGACCGCTTCGGCTTCGACGTCGAATTCGCGGGAAAGGAAAAGGGCGGGCTGAAGCTGCAGCCGCCCAAGGGCATCGGCGTCTCGCTCGACCTCGGCCTGGTCAGCGGCGGCGGCTACCTGCTGCTTGACTTCGAGAAGGGTGAGTTCGCCGGCGCGCTGGACCTGACGCTCTGCGGCTGGATCGCGGTGAAGGCCATCGTCATCCTCTCGACGCGCCCGCCGGGTTCCACCTTCGGCGAGGCGCCGCCGCCCTATGCCTTCTTCGCCCTGGTCTATGCCCGCTTCCCGGGCGGGCTCGAGCTGTTCCTGCGCCTGACGCTGAACGCGGTGGGCGGCATGATCGGCCTGCACCACGGCTTCGACGAGGCGGCACTGCTTGCGGCCCTCCCGAGCGGCGCGATGGACGACGTGCTGTTCCCCGAGAACCCGGTGGGCGACGCGCCGCGCATCATCTCCACCCTGAAGACCATCTTCCCCATCCGCCGCGACGCCATGACCATCGGGCTGATGGCGGAGCTCGGCTGGGGCTCCGACCAGATTTCCTCCGTACGGCTCGGCATCATCCTGCCCTTCGACAATTGGGGCGGCGACCGGCGCACCTCGCTCGACCGCATCATCCTGCTCGGTCGGCTCGCGATCGAATGCTTCCGCAGCCTGCCGGACCCGATCCGCTTCTCGATCAAGGTCGATGTGGTCGGCGTCATCCAGTTCTCGCCGGCGCAGCTTCGCCTCTACGGGCAGTTGCGCGACAGCCGGCTCGGGCCGATCGCGATCCAGGGCTCGGCCGCGCTGTCCTTCGGCTTCGGCGACAATGCGCATTTCCTGATCTCGGTCGGCGGCTTCCACCCGCGCTACGAACCGAAGCCGGACTGGCTGCCGGCCATGGACCGGGTGGGCGCGACCTACGACATCGGCCTGGTGAAGGCCTGGGTGCGCGGCTACCTTGCGGTGGCCGCCGGCACGCTGCAATTCGGCGCTGAGTTCGGCATCCGCTACAAGTTCGGGCCGATCTCGCTGGGCGCGAGCTTCGGCCTCGACGCGCTGATCCACACCAGCCCCTGCTTCCGCTTCGAGGTGGCGGTGCGCGGCGCCGCCGACATCAGCTTCCGCGGCCGCCGCCTGCTCGGCGTCTCCTTCGAGGGTGAGCTGTCCGGTCCCGGCGCCTGGCGGCTGAAGGGCCACGCCGAGGCGAAGATCCTGTTCTTCACCGTCGAGGTCTCCTTCGACGAGAGATGGGGCGACGACCCCGCGCCGCAGCCGCCCGTCATCACGCTGTCCGAGCTGAGGGCGCTGCTGGAGCGCGACCTGGCGGCCCGGGAGAACTGGGTGGTCGCGCTGCCATCCGGCACGCCGACCATGCTGACCTTCGCCGAGGGCCTGCCGCCGAAGGCCGGCGAGATCGTCGTGCATCCCTTCGCCGCGCCGGGCTTCGTGCAGCGCCGGCTGCCGTTCGGCGTGAAGCTGCAACGCCTCGGCCGCTCGCCGCTGGAGGGTGCGCCGCAGCTCGGCCTGCCGACGCTGTCGCTGAACGGCGCACCGCTGCCGCAGGCGGAGACGCTGACGGAGTTCTTCCCGGTCGCCGAATACCTCGACGTGCCGGAGAACGAGCGCCTGACCCGGCCCGGCTTCCAGCGCATGGCGGCCGGCGTGCAGGCCGCCGGCAGCGGCGGCTTCACCTGCGCGCAGCCGATCCAGGTCGACGTGGAGTACGAGGAGGTGCCGCTTGGCGAGTCCGGCAGCCTGGCGGTCGCCATGGTGCCGGACGGGCTCGCCATCCTCGGCCTGCTGGCGGATGCCGCCGCCGCGCGCTCGGATCTCCGCCGCGCCGAGCGCTTCGCGATGCCCAGGCCTGAGAAGGTGCGCCTGAAGGTCGGCGACTGGTCGGTGGCGGAGGTGGGCACGCTCGCCCCCCGCGCCACCGCGGCGCCGTCCTGGGCCGCCGCCTCCCCCGCCGCGCTTCGGGCGATGGGGGTGGTGCCGGCCGATGCGCTGCTGGTCGAGACCTTCGAGCTCGGGGGCTGATGGCGATGCAGCGCTACCATTTCTTCTCCTGGGTGCGCCGCGGTCTCGGCAGTTCGCTCGCGCCTGCGGCGGGCGGCCCTCCGGCGCGCGGCACGGCGGAGCTGGCGGTCGGCATCACCCTGGCCGGGGAGAACATCACCCAGATCCGCCGCTTCCTGATGCTGGGGCCGGGAGACGTCCTCGGCCTCGACCCAAGGCTGATCGTGCGGCAGGAGCCACGGCCCGGCACACGCGACTTCGAGCCGAACATGCTGGCCGCGGTCGAATTCGACCCGCCGGACCTGCCCTGGATCGTCGCCACCACCCAACCCGAGCAGGACCAGCTGCGGCCCTGGCTCGTCCTCGTCGTGCTGGACCGCGACCGGGTGCCGGGGGTCCGCGTGCGACCGGGCCGGCCGCTGCCCTATGTCGAGGTGCCGGATGGCGAGTTGCCCGACCTGACGCAGTCCTGGGCCTGGGCGCATGGCCAGCGCCTGGCGCTCGATGGCGGCACGGGTGATGCGGCGGAGATGGCGCGGCGGCCGGAGCTGAACGTCTCGCGCCTGGTCTGCCCGCGACGCCTTGTCGCGGACCGGCGCTGGCTCGCCTGCGTGGTGCCGGCCTGGGACGCGGGACGGCGCGCGGGCCTCGGGGAGGCGGCCGGCAACCCGGACGCGCCGCTCACCGAGGCCTGGCAGCCTGGCCAGGCCGCGATCCTGCCCGTCTATCACCACTGGGAGTTCGAGACCGGCGAGGATGGCGATTTCGAGGTGCTGGCCCGCCGCCTCACCCCCGCGCCCGCCACCATCCCGCCGGCCGGCAGCGAGGAGGCACGCCGCGGCCTGGTCTGGCTCGGCGCCGCCGATGGGCGCGCGGATACCCTGGCCGCGCTACCGCCCGGTGGCGACAGGGCGGAAATCCGGCAGGAAGCGCCGCTGGAGGTTCCCGGGCGGGAGGTGAGCCCGCAGGAGGTCCCGCAGGCCTTCGTCGAGGCGGTCCGCCGCGCCACCACGCCCGCCGAGCCCGGGCCCGACGGCCTGGCGGAGCTCCTGCCCCCGCTGCACGGCGCCGCGCATGTCCGGCGCGACGCAGCGGATCCGGCCCGCATGGGCACGGCGTGGTTCGACGAGTTGAACCTCGACCCGCGCACCCGCATCGCCGCGCGGCTCGGTGCCGACACCGTCCGCCGCACCCAGGAGGACCTGATGCAGGCCGCCTGGGAGCAGGTGGGAGAGGTGCTGGCGGCGAATGCGCAGCTCGACCGCGGGCGGCTGGCCGCGCTGGTCAACACGCGCCTGGTGGAGCGGCACGTCCGGCGCCTGCGGCCGGAACGCGTGCTGGCCATCACCTCCGTCCTGCATGCGCGGACCTTCCCGGTGCGCACGGGCCAGCCCGCCGCGCTGACGGTGGCCGGCGAGATTGCCCGGACCAGCCTGCCCGACCGCGCCTTCGATGCCGCCGCACGCCGCCTCGCCAGCCCCGCCGGGCGGCTGATGCGCCTGGCCGAGCGCTCGCTCGCGGCACGCGACCTGCCCGCCGCCGGCGCCCGCCATGCCGCATCGCGCGGGCTGGCCGCCGCGTTGCTGCGCAGCGAGGCCAGTGCCGACCCGTCGTTGCGTGGGCGGGACGGCCTCACCGGCTTCAGCCCGGCCGAGGAGGCGCTGCGGCAGGGGATCACGGAGATCCGCCTGGGGCGGGAGGTGATCGGGATGGACCGGCTGCGGGAGGGTGGTGGCGCGCTCGACCGCGCGGATCGGCCACGCGCCGATCTCGGCCGCATCGGCGTGCTGCCGGAAAGCCGCATCGCCGAGTTCCAGAGCTTCGCCGCCGCCCAGGGCACGGGGCTGGCCGAGGTGGTCGGCCAGGTGGCGGAGATGCTCGCCGTCGCGCCTCGTGCCGCGGCGGTCGCCCTGCAACGGGAGGGCGGCACGCAGCGCCTCGTCGCACTCGAGCCGACGCAGGAACGCGGCGCCACCACGCTCTCCATCGTGGATGCCGCCGGCCGGCGGCAGGAGCTGCTGACGGCGGTCGGCAGCGGCGTGCGCGACATCGCCGGCGCGGTGGAGGTCGCCCGCAGCGCCTCCGTCGGCCTGCTCGATGCCGTGCGGGAAGGGCGGCGCGCGACGGTGACCGAGCGGATGGAGGGCGGCAGTTCCGTGCTACGGCTGCGCCTGGCCGAGGCCGTCGTGCCGCAACGCGTCGACGAGCGGCGCTTCGACTTCCGCACCCGGCGACGGGCCGGCACGGCGGAGACCACCATTCCCCGCGGCGGGGCCGCCGACATCCTGCTGCGCGGGCGCGAGGTGGCGCGGGAGCGTCGCGACATTCCGGTCTTCGACGTTGGCGGCGACACGACGCCGCTGTTCGACACGGTGCTGGCCCTGCCGGAGCGCGACCCGGCGGCAGTGCGCCGCGTGGAACTCGCCTTTTCGCGCCTCGAACTGCCGCCTGTCGTGCCCGCCGCCGTGCTGCGGGGCGTGCCGGACGGGCTGCCCGCTTTGGCCGAGCGCCTGCGCGCCGCCATCCACCCGCCGCGCGTCATCGGACGCAGGCTCGGCGCGCAGATCGCCATCCCGGGATGGCTCGGCGCCGGGCGCGCGCCGCTCGACCCGATCATGGCGGCGCCCGAGTTGCGCGCGCCGCTGGCCGACCTGCTCGCCGCCTTCGCGCCGGACCAGATGCTGCCGCGCGAGCTTTCCCTGCCACCGGACGGCGTCGCGGCGCTGGAGGCGAACAACCGCTTCATCGCCGCCTTCATGGTCGGCGCGAACCACGAGTTGAACCGGGAACTGCTCTGGCGGATCTACCCGACGGATGGACGCGGGACCTCCCTGACCCGGTTCTGGAACTGGCGCGACCCGGCGCGGCTCGACTGCCGCGACATCCATGCCTGGCCGGCCGGCGGGCCGCTCGCCGCGCGGCTTGCCTCGGGCGAGGCGCGCATCGCGCTGGTGCTGCGCGGCAACCTGCTGCGGCGCTATCCAGGCACCCAGGTGCTGGCCTGGAAGGCAGGCGACGACGGCAAGCTGGTGCAGGTCAACCCGGCGCAGCCCCGGGACACGCTGCGCGAGACGCTGTTCCGCCTAAGGATCGAGCCTGACATCACCGTGGTCGGCCTCGACATCGGGGAGGAGGAGCTGCGGGCGGACCCGCGCTGGCGCTTCGTGGTGCAGGAACCGACCACCGAGCCGCGCTTCGGGCTGGACGCGCCGGAAACGCCCTCCGGCGGGCGGCGCCGCGGCTTCCGCGGCCAGGCGCAGGCCAATGACCTGAACTGGCAGCAGACCGCGACGCCGCCCGGCCAGCATCTCGACCCCGCCCGCGTGCCGGGCGCCGGACAGACCGCTGCCGCCCTCGCCGGGCTGCTGCTGCAGCGGCCGGTGCGGGTGCTGATCGCCGCCGCGGCGCTGTTGCCGGAAAAGCCGGGCTAGGAGCCGCCATGCCACTCGAGCTGGACCGCTTTCGCGATGCCCGCCAGGCGGCCGAGACCGCGGCGCGGGAGGCCGAGGCGCTCGGACTTCGCGCCGCCGCCGCCGAACACGCGGCGCGGCGCGCGCACGGCGCGGGCAATGCGGTGGCGGCCGCGGCCAGCGATCAGGTGGCGCACGACCTGCGGGCGCAGCGGGCGGAGGCGCTGCGCCTGCGGCTGGAGCGGACCGCCGAGATCGGACAGCTCCTCGGCGGGATGGATCGCCGTGCGGAAACGCTGATCGGAACGCTCTCCACCCGCCATCCCGTGGCGCTGCTGCCGGTGCGGATCGAGACCCGCTTCGACCGCGACGCGGCCGGCGCCGTCGCGGCCCTGCGGGTGCGAATCTTCCCCGACCAGATCCACCTGCACCAGCACCGCGCCGTGCTGACGCCCGCCGAGGTCGCGTCGGGCCGGGCCTATTGGACGGCGCTGCATGCGGACCCGGCGGCCGCGGCCACGGCCTGGGCTGCGCTGGTGGATGCGGTGGCGCGGCCGGAGCGGGCGGCCTTCGTCATGGACCGCCTGCGCCCGCGCAACACGCCGCCCGCCGCGCCCGATTTCCCCGAGGTCGAGGCGATCGATGCCGGCGGCCCGGTTCCGGCGCAGGCCCGGCTGCTGCCGACCCGCTGGCTCGTCCTGCTCTGCGACGCGGACTGGACTGTCTTCCACCGGGCGTGGGGCGAGCCGATCCCGGACAGCCTCGCCGCCGCCCCCTTCGGCGAGGCCCTGCAGGAGGCCGAGGACGCGGCAGACGATGACGCGGCGGAGGCCGATGACGAGGCCCCGCCGCCCGTGCCGGGCGAGGCGCCCCCGCCCGCGCCGGACACGGCGGCGCAGCGCGATGCCGAGGATTTCGCCTGGGTCACCGATTTCGCGCGGGCGCAGGCGGTCGGCATGGCGCTGACGATCCCACAGGCGGATCTCGCGGGGCGCGCTTTGGCTGGCGGCGTGCCGCGGCTGGTCGTGCTGGGCGTCGACTGGACCATGACGCCGGAGGAAGCGGCGCAGCGCCTCGCCGCGCAGCTGGAGGCGCATGGCTACGCGGACGGCCTGGAGTTCCTCGCACCCGGCACGCCGACCAACGCCCGCAGCGGCGGCGCGGAGCGTCGGGCGGAGCAGGCGCAGCGCTTCGATCCGGCGCCCTGGGCTGCGCTGGCCGCGACGCCGCTGCCCGCCGAGGCCGAGGCCTCGCGACTTGCCCTCGCCCTTGGCATCGAGCCCGCCCTGGCGCCGGTGCTTGCCCGCTTCCCGGGTGGAACCGCCGACCGGGAGACGGTGCCGCGCGAGGCGAACACCGCGCTCTGGGGCGCCGTCTTCGGCTTCTGGTTCGCCGAGCTGCTGGACGGCATGGTGCCGGAGCCGATGCTGGATGCGCTGCGCAGCCATGTGCGGGACTTTCTCCGCCCCGCCGGCCCGCTTCCGGCGCTGCGCATCGGCCGGCAGCCCTACGGCCTGCTGCCGGTGCTCGGCCTGCCGATCCGCCGTGAGCAGGAAGCCGCCTTCGCCGCCTGGCCGGCATTCGAGGCCGGGCTGGCGCGGATGCTCGGCCGCATGCGGGGCTGGGCGGAGGCGCCCTCGCTGCCCGGCGCCGCCGCATCCCGCCCGCTGGATGCGCTGCCCGGCATGGCCAATATCCCGCGCGGCGAGGACACGCCGGATGTGCTGGCCGCCATCCTGAAGCGCGGCCCGGTCGCGGCGCGCGGGGCGGTGCGGCTGACCATCGGCGAATGGAGCCGCCTGCACTCCACCGCGGCGAAGGACGAGGCGGCCAGGCTCCATGCGCTGCGGGTCGGCGCGATCTTCGCCGATCTCGGCCTGTCGCAGGAACGGCTGATGGTGTCGGAGCGCACCACCCTGCCGCGCATCCTGCCCGAGCGCACGCCGGTGCCGATGCGCGGCCTGCCCTGGGTGGCCGCCGAGTTGGCCGACTCCGACGCGCCGCGTCGCGCCTATGAAAAGCTTGCGGCACGGCTCGAAGGGTTGAGCCGCAGCCGGGACGACGACCAGGAGGACCGGAACCGGGCGATGCTCGCCCAGTCCGCCGACCAGTTCGACACGCTCTATGAGGCGCTGCTGTTCGTCTCCGCCGCGCATGAGGTGGAGAAGCTGGTCCTGAAGCTGGTGCTGGACCTGCCGCGCCAGGCCGGCATCGCCGCCACGCAGCGCTTCGCCACCGAGATGGCGGGCATCGAGGCCACGCCGGCGGCAAGCGCCCTGTTGCAGGTCGAGACGCCCTGGCAGGCTCTCGGCCTGCAGCGGGCCGGCGCGGCGACGAGCCTGGCGCAGGAGGTGCATGCCGGGCTGGAGGCGGTCCGCCACCTGCCGCCGCAAGCCGTGGCGCCCGAGACCGGCTTCCGCGACCTGCATGCGCAGCGCCAGGCGGCGGAGATCCTGGCCGATCGCCCCGCGGCGGAGCTGGACCACGCGCTGCGCGGGCTGCTCGACTGCGGCTCGCACCGGCTGGATGCCTGGATCACCTCGCTCGCCACGCGCCGGCTCGAGGCGCTGCGCGGGCCCACGCGGCAGGGGCTGCACCTTGGCGGCTGGGGGATCGTGCACGACCTGCGCCCCGACCCGGCCGGGGAGGCCAGCGAGGGCTTCGTGCAGGTGCCGACTCTGCGGCACGGCGCGGCGGCCGCGGTGATGCGGGCCGCGCACATGGCGAACCGTGACGATTCACCGGAGGCCTTCGCGGTGCGGCTCGATTCCGCGCGCGTCCGGGATGCGCTGGCGATCTCGGAGGGGGTGGCGCAGGGCCAGCCGGCGGGCGCGCTGCTTGGCTACCGCCTGGAGAAGCGCCTGCTGGAGGACAAGCTGCGGGCGAAGTTCATCGGCCCGCTGCGCCGCCTCTGCCCCCTGCCCGGCGCCGCGGCGGTGGTGGCGCCCGTGCCGGCGGCGGTGGAGTCGATGCCGCCGGCCGGCGTCGTGGATGGCCTGGCGCTCGCCACGCTGTGGCAGGAACGCGACAATGACGCGGCCTTCTTCGCCAGGCTCCGCCCGCATGCGGGGTTCGACCTGGCCGACCCCGATCTTGCCGCGCTGCGGACGCATCTGCAGGCGCTGCTGGAACTGGCCGACGCCTTCGGCGACCTCTGGTCCTTCGAGGCGGTGCACCACCTGGCCTCCGGCAACCTCGACCGCGCGGCCGCGGCGATGGCGGTCACGGACCGCCAGGCGCAGCCGCCCGAGGCCCAGGGCGTGCGCACGCCGCGCGAGGCCTGGGGCTACACCCAGAAGCTGCTCTGGCTGCGCCCGGCCGATTCGACTGCCGAAGGCTGGCCCGACGATGCCGCGGCGGAGGCTGAGCCAGTGGGCAACGCCATCGCCGCGTCCCTGCTCGGCCCGCCGGACCGCTTCGCGCTGGCCGGCGAGGTGGTTGCCGCGGACGGCACGGCGACGCCATTGCCCGGGCTTGCGCTGACCGACCTCGGCCTGTCTCCGCTCGGCCTGCTGCGCCTGGCCGAGGCCGAGGCGGAAGGCGGGCTCTCGCGGCTGGAAGCGCGGGCGGACGCGGTGCTGGAACGCCGTGCCGCACCCCTGCCGGCCGGCGGGCGCGTGCGGATGCTGCCCGACCCGCCCGCGGGGGCCGAGGCGTTCGGGCTGGGCGCCCTGCTCGCGCTGCTCATCGCCGCGCGCGAAGCCCTGTTCGATCGTCCTGCCGCGACCTGCCGCGACATCGTCCCGCCGCGCGGCCCCGTAGCCGATGGCGTCGAGCGGGCCACGCTGCGGCCCCGCATCCAGGTGCTTGAGAACGCGGTCGCCAACGCAGTTGCGGCGCTGGATGCCGCGGCGGACCGCACCGCGCGGCTGGAGGCGCTGCGCACCGCCTCGGCCCTGGCGGAGGTGCCCGCGCTCGTCCACGCGGACCCGGCACCGGAGCGCATGGCCGAGGAGGCCGTGGCGCTTGCGGTCGAAGCCGCCCGCGCCTCGCTGGAGGCGCTCCGCCAGCGCTGCGCGACGCGGCTCGCCGATGCAACGCAGGCCGAAGCCGAGGCGACCGAATCACCCGGCGAGGCCGTGGCCGCCGATGCCGAGGCGATCCGCCGGGTCTTCGGCGCCGGCTTTCCCGTCCTGCCGCCCTTCACCCTGCCGCTCGGGGAGGCGGCCGCCTGCAAGGCGAGCCTCGGCCAGCGGGCGGCGCTGCTCGGCCCCGGCGGCGCCTTCGAGATCGTGCGCTGGCAGCGCGCCATGGCGATGGTGCGGCCACGCATGCGCGCGCTGCTGGGCGCGCTCGATGCGGCGAGCCTCACCGGGCACGAGGCCGGGGCCACGGCGAGCCTGGTCCAGCTTCCGTTGCAGCCGGGACAGCGCTGGGCCGCGCTGCCCTTCGCCGATCCCGAAAGGCCGCCGCGCGCGACCCTGCTCGCCGCCGTGCTGCTGGGCGACACGGGGGCCGCGGATGCGGCGCTGGACGCGCCGCTGGCCGGCTTCGCCATCGATTCCTGGGTGGAAGCGATCCCGGAGCGGCGCGTCACCACCTCCATCACCTTCCACCACGACGCGCCCGGCGCCAGGCCACCGCAATCCATCCTGCTCGCGCTCGATCCCGGGCTCGGCGCCCAGGGCTGGTCGACCGACGCGCTGCTCGCGGCGGTGCGGGAGGCCTTCGACCTCGCGCGGCTGCGGTTGCTGGCGCCGGAGGATATCGCGGGCCATGGCGCCGTGCTCCCGACGACGCTGGTGCCGCGCAACGTCGCGGGCCGGTCGGTTTCGGTGGATCTCGCGACGAAGTTCGACAAGGTGAACCTGACGCTGTCGGCCCTGGTGGCCGGGAGGGAGTGAGCGATGCCCATCCTGGTCGGTGCCGCTGCGGTCAAGGCCGATGCCACGCTGTTCGTGCTTCAACCCAGCATCACGCGCTGGCAGCGGCTGGAGGTCTCGCCGGCCGCGCTCGACATGGCGCCCGGGCTGGATGCGCGGATCGCCGACCCGCTCTGGATGATCGGGCGGCAATGGCAGTTCGCCGAACTGCTGGGCAACGACGCCGGCTCGCCGGTCTCGGCAACCCTCGCCTGGCAGTCCGCGCCGCTCAGGGTCGCGGGAGGCGATGCGGAGATCGGTTCGGCACCCGTCGAGCCAATCATCGAGGCCGAACCGGCGCGCGCCGCCTACTCCGCGCTGGCGGCCGAGGCGGGCATCGATTTCGGCCGTGCGCTCGCGCTGGAGGGCGCGGCGGCGCTGCTGCCGGTGTTCCGCGCCGCCTTTCCCTTCAGGCCGCCGGAGCCGGATGCGCTGGCCGCGCGCGACATGGCCGGGCAACGCTTCCGGGCGCTCGCGACCGGCGCGCTCGACGGAGCGGCCCTGGCAGCCGCGCTGGCAGCGGCGGACCAGGCGGCAGGCGCCGCGGCCTTGCCCGATGCGGTTGCCGTGCCGGAGCAGTCCCGCGACGCCACGCTGCGCGCCGCGACCGCATGGCTTGGCCACTGGCGAAGCCTGCTTCTGGAGCCCGACGGCGCCTCGGCCTGGAATGCCGAGCGCCTCGCCTACCGCTTTACGCTCGAAGCCGTGGAGCCCGATGGGCGCGTCACGCCACTCCCGGCGGAAGGCTATGCGGATGGCCGGCTCGACTGGTGGTCCTTCGACCAGGCCGCCTCCGCCGGCGGCGGCGCGGCGGCGGGGGCGCATTCCGTCACGCGCATGCCCGCGCCCGTGACCTTCGCCGGGATGCCCGCCGACCGCTACTGGGAGATGGAATTGGGCGGCGCGCCGCTCGCCGGCGTCTCGGCCGGACCGGCCGGCATCGCGACGATGCTCGCGCTGGAATTCCTGCTGGTCTCCGGCACGGACTGGTTCCAGCTTCCGCTGCGCCTGCCCTACGGTGTCGCCTGCCGTGTGTCGGGGCTTTCCGTCACGGACTGCTTCGGCGTCGCGCAACAGATCGGGCGGGCGGCGCCCGGACCGGGCGGCTGGGCGGTGTTCGATCCCTCGGTGCAGGACCGGACGGCGGAGCCGCTCTTCCTCCTGCCCTCGGTCACCGCGGGTGTGCTGGAGGGCGAGCCGATCGAGGAAGTCGCGCTGTTCCGCGACGAGGCCGCGAATCTTGCCTGGGCGGTCGAACGGCGCGTGCCCGGGCTGACGTCCGTGCCGCTCGACGGCAAGGCGCTCGCCGCGCCGGAGGGCGCGCTGCTGTGGCAGCGGCCGGAGGGCGAGGCGGAGCTCGCGGCCGCGGCGATCTACCGGCTGCAAAGCCCGGTGCCGCTGCGCTGGTTCCCGCTGGTGCCGGAGCGCGACCCGGACCGGGTCGGCGGCGTGAAGCTGCGCCTGCGCCGGCTGCGTCGCGCAACCGCCACGGCGGCTGACGAGAGCGGCCCCGATGCGCAGCGTGCCCTGCAGTTGCAGGTGAACGAGGAAACGCCGCTCGCCACCGTTCTGCGACCCCAGGATGGTGCCTTCGTGCTGGCGGAGCAGGAGGTACCGCGCGCCGGCCTGGTCCTCACCCGGTCGTTTCAGTACACTCGCGGGCCTGACGGGGCGCGGCTGCTGTGGCTCGGACGGCGCAAGCGCATCGGCCATGGCGAGGGCGCCAGCGGCCTGGCCTTCGACCTGCTCGATCCCGTGCGCCAGACGGCATGAGCGGCTTGAAGATCTTGGAGGAGAGGCATTGCGGACGGCCGCTGGGGGCGTGCCCTTGCGGGATCAATCACCGGGCGGCAGGTCGATCCAGGCGCCATCGTGGGACTGACTTTGCAGCGCCGCCGTGATCATCCGCATGCCGGCCAGGCCATCGCGCAGGCCGGGCCCTGAAAGCGCCTGCGCGGAAGGCTCGCGGCCAAGCTGCCGCGCCAGGATCAGCTCCGCGAAATCCTGGTAGAGGTTGGCGAAGGCCTCGTGCAGACCCTCGGGGTGGCCGCGCCGCTGGCGTCCGGCGGCCAGCGCGGCGGGCGACAGCAGCGGGTGCTGGCGCGTCATCGTCACCGGGAAGCCGTCCCGCGATGCAAGACGCAACTCGCCATGGCGGTCGTGCCGCCATTCCAGATGGCCCTGCTCGCCCCAGACGCGCAGCAAAATGTGGTTTTCCGCCCCCGCCGCCGCCTGGCTGGCAATCAGGCTGCTGCGCGCGCCACCTTCCAGACGGAAGCGCAGATTGGCGTAGTCCTGCACCAGGCGGCCCGGCTGCAGGGTGCCAAGCTCCGCGCTCAGGCGCACCGCGGCCTGCCCGGTCACGTAGCAGGCCAGGTGGAAGGCGTGGGTGCCGATGTCGCCCAGCACCAGGGACGGCCCGCTGGTGGCGGGATCCAGCCGCCAGCGGCGCGGCGCATCGACCTGCGCTTCCACGAAGCTCGCCAGGCCGGCGCCGAAGTATTCGACCTGCACCATGCGCAACGCGCCCAGCGCACCCGCTTCCACCTGTGCGCGCGCCTCGCGGATCATCGGATAGCCCGAATAGGCATGGGCGAGGCACAGGATGATGCCATGCGCCGCCACGGCCTGCGCGATGGCCGTGGCTTCCTCCATCGTATTGGCCAGCGGCTTTTCCAGCATCACGTGCAGCCCGGCCTCCGCCGCCGCACAGGCGAGGCGCCGGTGGCTGTCATTCGGCGTGACGATGGTGACCGCGGCGATGCCGTCGGGGCGCCGTGATTCGGCGGCGAACATCGCCTCCGCGCTCGGGTAGATGCGATCCGGTGCGACGCCGTATTCCGCCGCCGCCGCCACGGCCTTGTCCGGATTGCCGGAAAACGCACCGGCCACGAGGGCGAAGCGGCGGTCGAGCAGCGCGGCACGCTGGTGCACGGGCCCGATCATCGCCGGCGCGGCGCCGCCGACGAAACCCAGGGGGATCGGCTTCATGCCTGGTCCTTCTGCATCATCGCCAGCATGTCGTCCCCGGCACGACGCACATGCAGGGCGTGGATCGCCTGCGCCGCGGCGGCATCACGACGCTCCAGCGCCTCGATCAGCGACCAATGCTCCTGCTGGATGATGGCGAGGCGGCCGGGCGCATAGCCGTGGCGGCTGCGCAGTACGCCGATGATGGCGGTGTGCTGGTCCAGCAGGCGCATCGCCTCCGCGTTGCCGGTGACGCCGAGGATCGCCTCGTGGAATTCGCGGTTCACCGACTCCAGCGCCAGCCGGTCATCGGCCGTGACGAGCGCATCGTAGCGGCGCTGGATGGCGCGAAGCCGGTCGATGAGGTCCGCGGTCACACAGGGGGCCGCCTGGAAGGTCAGGAAGCCCTCCAGCGCCTCGCGGATGTCGAACAGGTTGCGGATGAACCGGGCATCCATGCGGCGGACGCTGGCACCGCGGTTGGGCGACAGCGTCACTAGCCCCTCGCCCTGCAATTGCTGCAACGCCTCCCGCACCGGCATCTGGCTGAGGCCATAGAGCAGCGCCAGGTCGGCGATCTTCAGGCGTGATCCCGGCGCGATGCGGCCGGAGATGATGTCGCGCCGGATACGGTCGCGCACCCGCTGGTAGGTGGTGCCGCCCATCGGCGGATCCGTCTCGGTGGGCAGCGTCTCCACGCGGATGCTCCTGCGGCATCGCGGGGGGATGCTCCCGATGCCGTGTGCGAAGGGGTCCGGCGGCGAGGCTTGACCCCGGATGATCGATTTGATCAAATCCACCGGTCCAAGAAAATGCCGATTTGGTGGCCCCGGCGCAAGCACTGTGAGACCCGGGCCATGCCGATCCCGAAGGTGCCGCGAAGCGGCCGTCACACGACAAGAAGGCCGGCCCCGAACGCCGGTTGAGAGGGAGGGTCCATGAACGCCATCACCCGCCGCGGCGCGTTGCTCGGCACCATCGGCACCATCGGTGCCACGCTGGCCGCACCGCGCCTGGCCCAGGCCCAGGCCGCGAAGCCGCGCCTGACACTGATCTCGCAATGGAGCGCCGGCAGCGACGGCGCCGCCATCAGCGCCCTCGGCCGTGTCTTCGAGGAGGAAGGCGGCACCTGGCAGCACAGCCCGGTGCCGGGCTTCACGACGGAGATGATGAACAAGCTGCGCGCCGACATCCTGTCCGGCAACCCGCCGGCGGCGTCCCAGCTCAAGGGACCTGAGATCGCCGCCTGGTCGCGCATCGCGCCGACCCGGGACCTGACGCGGGAAGTGGCGGCGGCGGGCTATGAGGCCGTGGTGGCGCCGGACCTTGCCAAGTTGCACAAGCCGCAGGGCAAGTGGATTGCGCTGCCGCTGCAGATCTACCGCACCAACACGCTGTTCGTGTCGCGCCGCGCGATGGAGAAGGTGGGCGCACGCGAACTGCCGAAGACCTGGGCGGAGTTCAACACCCTCGCCGGCAAGATGAAGGATGCCGGCATCACGCCGATCGCCAATGGCGGCATCCGCTGGGATGACGGCATGAAGTTCGAAATCGCCCTCGCCGGCCTCAGCCCCGAAGCCTACCGGAAGGCGCTGATGGAGCTGGATGACCGCACGCTGCGCGGGCCGGAGGTGCTGGCCGCCTTCCGCCAGTTGCGCCAGTTCTCCAACTGGATGGACCCGGCGGCCGCCGGCCAGCACTACAGCACCTTCCTGCCGCGCTTCATCCGCGGCGAGATGGGCATGCTGATGATGGGCGGCTGGGCGCAGGGCGTGATCCGCCACAACGGCTTCGGTCCGGACGACTACATGGTCGGCCAGGCTCCGGTGGACAACGGCAAGCCCTGCTTCGTGCTGAACGCCGACGCCTTCATCTTCTGGCAGCGCCGCGAGCCGGATTTCCAGGCCGGCCAGGCGCTGTTCGCGAACCTGGTGATGAGCAAGCGGGTGCAGGAGATGTACTCCAAGATCACCGGCTCCGTCCCCGTCCGCACCGACATGGACCTGTCCGGCGAGGGCTGGTCCGACGGGCAGCGGGAGGCTTCGCGGTCCCTGGGCGAATCCGTGCGCGCCAACCAGGCGGTGCTGAGCCTCGCGCACAACATGGCGCAGAACAACCAGATGTCGGCGGCCATGATCGACATCCTGACGGAGTATGTGCACGACAAGTCGGTGACGCCGGAGGTCGCGGCGCGCCGCCTCGCCGAAGCCGTCGACGACGCGCGCTGAGGCGATGAACATCCAGGCAAGGCCGGCAGGCGTCGCGGGGGCGCCCGCCCGGCGTCCCCTGCCCTCCGCACGGCGCGCCTGGGTGGAGCGCTGGCTGCCGCACCTGGTGTTGTGGCCGCCGCTGCTGATCAGCGTGCTGCACGTGATCAGCTTCACGCTCTACACCACCTGGATCTCCTTCACCGACTCGACGCTGATCCCGAGCTACGAGCTGATCGGGATGCGCAACTACTGGTCCGTGCTGGGCTCCCGCAACTGGAAGATCGCCTATTCCAACCTGCTGATCTACGGCACCTGCTTCGTCACGCTGACCACCGCGCTCGGCCTGCTGCTGGCGATCCTGATCGACCAGCGCATCCGCGCGGAGACGCTGTTCCGCACCATCTTCCTGTATCCGATGGCGGTGTCCTTCGTGGTCACCGGCACGGTCTGGGCCTGGCTGCTGAATCCCGGCATCGGCATCCAGAAGCTGGTCCGCGACATGGGATTTGCCGAGTTCCGCTTCGATTGGCTCGTGGACCGCGACATGGCGATCTACACCATCGTCATCGCCGGCGCCTGGCAGGCCTCCGGCTTCGCCATGGCGCTGTTCCTGGCCGGCATCCGCTCGGTGGAGGCGGATCTCTACAAGGCGGCGCAGATCGACGGCGCGGGCGTCTGGCGCATCTATCGCCGCGTGGTGCTGCCCAGCATCGGGCCGATCTTCATCGCCGTGCTGGTGGTGCTGCTGCAATTCACCATCAAGACCTTCGACCTGGTGCGCGCGCTGACCGGCGGCGGGCCCGGCATCGCGACACAGTTGCCGACGCTGGTGGTGTACGACCTGATGTTCCAGCGCGGCTTGCTCGGCCGCGGCGCGGCGGCCGCTGTGCTGATGCTGCTGTCGCTGCTGGCGGTACTGGTACCGTACTTCGGCTATGTCCGCTGGCGAAAGCACCGGGAGGGACGCCGCAATGGCTGACGCCGCCGCCCCCTCCTTCTCCCCCGGCGTGCGCGGCCGGCCGGCGCGCTTCATGGTCTACGCGCTGCTGATCGGCTTCGCCGCCTTCTACCTGACACCGCTGGTAGTCGTGGTGCTGAATTCCGTGCGGACGGCGCAGGATATCGGCGCCACCTCCGTCATCGGCTTCCCGCGCGAATTCGCCTTCGACAATTTCAGCCGCGCCTGGGGCAGCTACTGCATCGCGCAGACCTGCGCCGGCATCTCGCCCTACATGTGGAACTCGTTCCTGCTGGTGATCCCGGCGACGATCCTCTCCACGCTGCTCGGCGCGCTGAACGGCTATTCGATCGCACTGTGGCGCTTCAAGGGCGACAACTGGATCTTCGGCATCATCATCCTGGGCGTCTTCCTGCCGGAGCAGATGAAGCTGATCCCGTGGACACTGGTTCTGCGCGACATCGGCCTGACCAACAGCATATCTGGCCTGGTGATGATCCATGTCATCCAGGGCATCAGCTTCACCACGCTGTTCTGCCGCAACTACTATGTCTCCATCCCGCCGGAGTTGCTGAAGGCGGCGCGCATCGATGGGGCCGGCTTCTTCCGCATCTTCTGGCGCATCGTGCTGCCGCTGTCGCCGCCGATCCTGATCGTCACGGTGATCTGGCAGTTCACGCATATCTGGAACGAGTTCCTCTACGGCGTGACATTCACCTCCGGCACCCAGCAGCCGGTGACGGCGGCGCTCATTGCGCTCAGCGTCTCGGTCAGCGAGGCGCCGCAATACGGCGTGCAGAGCGCGGCGGTGCTGCTGGCCGCGCTGCCGACGCTGCTGGTCTATCTGTTCGGCGGCAAGTATTTCCTGCGCGGCCTGACGGCCGGCGCGGTCAAGTAGGGGGGCGTCATGGCGGCACTGACCATCCGCGGCGTGCGCAAGCGCTTCGGCACGCAGGAGGTGCTGAAGGGCATCGACCTGCAGGCCGACAGCGGCGAGTTCCTGGTGCTCGTCGGTCCCTCCGGCTGCGGAAAGTCGACGCTGCTGGCGATCATCGCCGGCCTGGAAAGCGCGAACGAGGGCGAGATCGAGATCGGTGACCGGGTGGTGACGCGCATCCCGCCGAAAGACCGCGACATCGCGATGGTCTTTCAATCCTATGCCCTCTATCCGACCATGACAGTTCGCGAAAACATGACCTTCGGCATGGAATGCCGTCGCATCCCGAAGGCCCAGCAGGCGGAGGCGCTGGACCGCACTGCGAAGCTGCTGCAGATCGAGGCGCTGCTGGACCGCAAGCCCTCGCAGCTGTCCGGCGGCCAGCGGCAGCGCGTGGCGATGGGACGTGCGTTGGTGCGCGACCCGCTGCTGTTCCTGTTCGACGAGCCGTTGTCCAACCTCGACGCCAAGCTGCGGGTCGAGATGCGGATGGAGATCAAGCAGCTGCACCGCCGCATCGGCTCCACCATCGTCTACGTCACGCATGACCAGATCGAGGCGATGACGATGGCGACCCGCATCGCCGTGATGCACCAGGGCGAGGTCCAGCAATACGCGGACCCCGACACCATCTACAATCGTCCGGCCAACCTGTTCGTGGCCCGCTTCATGGGCGCGCCGCCAATGAACACGGTGGCGGCGCGCCTGGCGAACGATGGCGGCGCGCTGACGGCGGTGATCGGCGCAGGCCGTCCGGACGAGATCCGCCTGCCGCTGCCGGAGGATGTGGTGGCGACGCGCGCCTTCCTGGACCGCGAGGTCGTCCTCGGCATCCGGCCCGAAGCGATCGGCGAGGCGGAGCGACGTTACGGCGCCGACCCCCGCACCAGCATCGCCATCGATGCGCCGGTGGAAATGACGGAGCCGACGGGGGCCGAGACCATCGTGCTGATGCGCATGGGCGGACAGCAACTGCTGGGCCGCGTTGCCCCCGATGTGCGGCTCGCCGTGGACCAGCCCGGTCGCTTCGCCGTCGATACCCGCCGCATCTGCCTTTTCGACCCAGCCACGGACCGACTGATCGCATGAATCACATCACCGCCTCGCGTTATGCGGGGCTCGCCGGCCGCCTTGTCATCGTCACGGGCGGTGCCAGCGGAATCGGAGAATCCTTCACCCGCGAATTTGCCGGCCAAGGTGCCCGCGTCGCCTTCCTCGACAAGCAGGCGGAGGTCGGACAGGCCCTCGCGGCGGAACTCGGCGCGACCTTCCGCGCCTGTGACCTGACGGATACGGCGGCGCTGCGCGCGGCGCTGGCCGGAATCCATGCGGAGTGCGGCCCGGCCTCCGTCCTGGTGAACAATGCTGCGGTCGACCAGCGCCAGGATTTCCTCGACGTCACCGAGGAGAGCTTCGACTTCATGATGGCGGTGAACTTTCGCCACGTCTTCTTCGCCTGCCAGGCCGTTGCGCCGCAGATGCGCGACCTCGGCGGCGGTTCCATCATCAACATGTCCTCCATCGCCTGGATGAATGGCGCGCCGGACATGCAGGCCTATGCCGCGGGCAAGGCCGCCATCGTCGGCTTCACGAACTCCCTGGCCCGGCAACTCGGCCCTGACCGTATCCGCGTCAACGCCATCGCCCCCGGTATGGTCATCACGCCGCGGCAGCGCGAGTTGTGGTATCAGGACGAGAGCAAGATCGCAGCCGGTCGTGCACGCCAATGCATTCCGGACGCGATCGAGCCGGAGGAGGTCGCGCGCCTCGGCCTGTTCCTCGCCTCCGACGACAGCAAACTGATCACCAAGCAATGCTTCATGGTCAGCGGCGGCTCACGCTGACGGAAAGGACGGCGCGTGAAGATCCAGGGCATCGAGACGCTGCACTGCGACGCAGGCTGGCGGTACTTCTCCTTCCTCAAGCTCACCACGGATGACGGGCTTGTCGGCTGGTCCGAGTTCAACGAAGGCTTCGGCAGCACCGGCCTTGGCGCGCTAATCGAGGCATTGGCGCCGATCATCATCGGCATGGACCCAATGCGGATCGAGCTGATCGGCAACACGCTGCACACCCGCACCGTGCAATCCCGCGGCGGGCTGAACCGGCAGGCGATCGCGGCCATCGAGAATGCGCTGCTCGACGTCAAGGGCAAGGCGCTTGGCGTGCCGGTCCATGCGCTGCTCGGCGGCGCGGTGCGGGACCGCATCCCGGTCTACTGGTCGCATTGCGGCAGCTATCGCGCCCGCTATCCCGAGTCGATGACCGGCGTGCCGATGATCCGCGACTATGATGGCCTGTCGCGGCTGGCGGAGGAGGTGCGCGCCCGTGGCTTCCGCGCGCTCAAGACCAACACGCTGTTGCCGGACGGCAAGGGCGGGCTGCGCAGCCACCGCCCCGGCTTCGGCCACGGCGCTGGATTTCCCGAGCTGAACTGGTCGCCCGAGGTGGTGCGCGGCGCGCATGACACCGCCATGGCGATGCGCCAGGGCGGCGGGCCGGACATGGGTGTGATGCTTGACGTGAACTTCCACTTCAAGCCGGAAGGTGTCATGCGTATCGCGGAGGCGCTGGCGCCCGTCGGCCTCGCCTGGCTGGAGGTCGATACGCATGACGTGCGCTCGCTTGAACTCATCCGTCGCGCGGCAAACTGCCCCGTCGCCTCGGGCGAAACGCTGTGCGAACGGCGCGACTTCAAGCCATTCCTCGAAGCCTACAGCATGGATGTCGCCATCATCGACGTGATCTGGAACGGCTTCTGCGAATCGCTGAAGATAGCCGCCATGGCCGAGGCCTACGAGGTCAACGTCGCGCCGCACAATTTCTATGGCCAGCTTTCCAGCGTCATCAGCGCGCATTTCTGCGCTGCGGTGCCAAATTTGCGGATCATGGAGATCGACATCGACAGCGTTGCCTGGCGCGATGAGTTTGTCACCGTCCCGCCGCTCATCGAGGACGGCGCCATGCTGGTGCCGACCGGGCCGGGCTGGGGCTGCGATGTCAACGAGGCGGCGGTACGGGCACGGCCGCCGAGATAGGGAGAGACACGATGGCGACCAACGAGTTGAAGCAGCTGTGGAAGTCCGGCAAGGCGGCGGTGAACGGGTGGCTCGCCATCCCCTCCGGCTTCTCCGCCGAGGTGATGGCCCGCTGCGGCTGGGACAGCGTGACGGTGGACATGCAGCATGGCGTGCAGGACTACATGTCCATGGTCTGGTGCTTTCAGGCGATGGGGCGGGAGCCGGTGACGCCGATGGTGCGCGTGCCGTGGAACGAGCCGGGCATCATCGGCAAGGCGCTCGATGGCGGAGCCTACGGCATCATCTGCCCGATGGTGAACACGAAGGCGGAGGCCGAGGCGCTGGTTTCCTACTGCCGCTATCCGCCGAAGGGCGCGCGCAGCAACGGCCCGATCCGCGCCGGCTCCTACGGCTCCGCCGGCGAATACCAGCGCACGGCGAATGACGAGATCCTGGTGATCCCGATGATCGAGACGAAGGAGGCGGTGGAGAACATCGAGGCGATCCTGGACGTGCCGGGCATTGACGCAATCTATGTCGGCCCGAGCGACCTCGCTTTCTCGCTCGGCCTGACGCCGAAGCTGGATTCGGAAGAACAGCAGGTGCTGGCGATCTACGAGACGCTGCTGGCCGCCTGCAAGAAGCGCGGCATCTATGCCGGCATCCATTGCGGCTCCGCGGCCTATGCGGCCCGCGCCATCAAGATGGGCTTCCGGCTGACGACCATCGCCAATGACAGCGGGCTGATGGCCAAGGCCGCGACGGAGGCGGTGGCCGCGGTCTGGAAGGAAGTGGGCGAGTTCCGCAAGGCCTGACGCGCACTTCGGGCGCTGTCAGCAACCACGCGGACAGCGCCCGATGATCACCGCAGCTATCGCCGCGCCGCGTTCAGCGGCATGCTGCCGGAGGCACGGTCGAAGGAAACGGCACATGGCGCTGGCCCCGGGAAAGCTGCGCGCACTGACGCGGCTGGCGGATCGCGACGGCTTCTTCCGCATGGTGGCGGTCGACCAGCGCCCGCCGATCATGAAGAAGATCCGCGAGACGCTGGGCGAGGATGCCGTGACCTGGGAGCGCATGGGCGCGGTGAAGGCGGCGCTGCTCCGCGCCCTGCAACCACATGCCTCCGCCATGCTGCTCGACCCCGGTTTCGCCTACCCCTACGCCTTCCGCGACCTGGACCTGGCCAAGGGCTTGCTCATCACGCTGGAGCAGTTCGAGTTCGAGGAAGCCGAGGGTGGCGGGCGCATCACCCGCACCTATCCCGGCTGGTCCCCCGCAACCATCAAGCGCATGGGCGCCGATGGCGTGAAGCTGATGCTGTTCTATCGGCCCGATGCTCCCGCTTCCGTCAACGCCCGCCAGCACGACTTCGTCCGCCGCATCGGCGCTGCATGCCGGGAGGCCGAGATCGCGCTGCTGCTGGAGCCGCTGGTCTACCCGCTGACGCAGGATTCCGCCGGCGCCGCCGCCTACACCGAGGACCCCGCGAAGCGGCCGGAACTGGTGATCGAGACGGTGCGGGAATTTGCCAAGTCGGACTACGGCATCGACATCTTCAAGCTGGAGACGCCGATCTCGGCGAGCCAGGTGCCGGCGCCGGAAGATGAGAGCAGCGCGGTGGCGGACACGCAGGCCTGGTTCGGCAGGATCGATGCGCTGCTCGACCGACCCTGGGTGATGCTGTCCGCCGGTGCGGGGATGGAGCCGTTCCGGCGCATCCTGACCTACGCCTTCCGCGCCGGTGCCTCCGGCTACCTGGCCGGCCGCGCTATCTGGTGGGACAGTTTCGCCGCCTATCCCGACATGGCCAAGTTCGAGGCGGCGCTGGCCGAGGGCGGCATTGCCTACATGCACCGCATCAACGCGCTGCTGACGCAGCATGGCACGCCCTGGACACGGCGGCCGGCCTACCGCTGCGGCATCGAGATAACCCCCGGCGGCGCAGATTTCGTCAGTCGCTACCCCGGATAGACGCCTCGGCCTTCGCCCGCCCGGGGGCGTCCAGCGCGAATCCAATGCAGAGCACGCGGGCCATCTCAGCGCGCCGCTCCGAAGACCAGATCGGGCAGGAACAGCGTGATCTGCGGGAACAGCGTGATCAGCGCCAGTGCGGCGAACAGCGGGATGTAGAAGGGCAGCACCGCGCGGATCAGGTGCTGCAACCGAATGCCGCCGACCTTGGCGACGACGAACAGCCCGATGCCCATGGGCGGCGTCAGCAGCCCGATCATCAGGTTGAGCACCATGACGAAGCCGAAATGCACCGGGTCGATACCCAGCGCCAGGATCACCGGCAGCAGCACCGGCACGGTCAGCACCAGCACCGCCAGCGCCTCCATGAACATGCCGAGGAACAGCAGCAGGATGTTGATGAGCAGCAGCATGACCAGCGGATTGTCGGTGACGCCCAGCAGCATCTCCGCCACCTGCTGCGGCACACGCTCCCGCGCCAGGACCCAGTTGAACAGCGTGGCGGCGGCGACGATGAAGCCGACCACGGCGGTGGTGTTCATGCTTTCGCGGAACACCCGCAGCAGGTCGCGCCAACCAAGCTCGCGGTAGACGAGCGTGCCGAGGATCAGCGCGTAGAGCGCGGCGATGGCCGCGGCCTCCGTCGCCGTGAAGATGCCGCCGAAGATGCCGCCGAGGATGATGGCCGGCGTCAGCAGCGGTAGGAAGGCGCGCAGGAAGGCGCGGCCCCGCTGCGCCCAGGTGAAGCGCGGGCCGCGCGGAAAGCCGGCCTTGCCCGCGACCCACCAGATATAGGCCATCAGGCACAGCGCGATGACGATGCCGGGCAGGATGCCGCCCAGGAACAGCCGCCCGACCGAGACATTCGCCATGACGGCGTAGAGCACGAGCGGAATGGAGGGCGGGATGATCGGCCCGACGACGCAGGACGCCGCGGTGATGGCGCCGGCGAAGGCGCGCGGATAGCCCTCCTTCACCATCGCCTTGATCTCGAGCGCGCCGAGCCCGCCGGCATCGGCGACGGCGCTGCCGGACATGCCGGAGAAGACGACGGAGGCCACCACGTTCACATGGCCCATGCCACCGCGGAAATGGCCCACCAGCGATGCGGCGAAGTCGAAGATCCGGTCGGTGACGCCCGATGTGTTCATCAGATTGCCGGCCAGGATGAAGAACGGCACGGCGAGCAGCGTGAAGCTGTCCACCCCCGCCATCAGCCGCTGCGGCGCGCTGATCAGCGGCGCGCCCTCGATGAACAGCCAGCCGACGGCGACGACGCCGAGCGCGAAGGCGACCGGCATGGCCATGAGAACCAGGCCGAGCCAGGCGGAGAAGAATCCCAGCATGCGCCTAGAAGTCCCGCCCTTCGGTGTGGGTCAACGCCTCGCCGCGGCGCCAGGCGCCGATGTCCTGCACCGCGCCGATGACGATGCGGATGGCGCACAGGCCCATGGCGACCGGCACGATGCCGAGCACGAGGCCCGTCGGCATCTCGATCGCCTCCGTCGGCAGGTCCCAGACCTGCGCCGCGCCGCGAAAGCCCCAGACCAGCACCAGCAGGCAGAAGGCCAGCATCAGCGCCTGCATGGCGAGCGATACGACGAGCGCCAGGCCACGCGGCAGCGCCTCCACCACGAAGTTGATGCCGACATGGCTGCGGTCGCGCAGCGCGGCGGCGGCGCCGAAGAACACCACGCCGACGAACAGGCTGCGTGCCGCTTCCTCACTGTAGGGGTTGGGGTCGTTCAGCACGTAGCGGGTGAAGACCTGCCAGAGCACGGCGGCGAACATCAGCACGCCGAGGAGGATGGCGACGCCCTCCTCGGCATGGCGCAGGACGAAGCGCACCTTCGCGCTACAGCGCCTGCAGCGCCGCGAAGACGCCGCGGCCCCAGACCTCCTCATAGCGCTCGTACAGCGGCGCCAGGGCGCGGCGGAAGGCGGGCCTGTCGCTGTCGATGAACTGCGTGCCACGGCCCTCGAATTCGCCGCGCAGGCTCTGCTCGCCCTGGCGGACCAGCGCGTCCGAGACCTTGGCGCCCTCGCGCAGCGCCTGCGCCACCAGCGTGCGATCACCCTCCGGCATCGCCGTCCAGGTGGCGGAGGCGATGACGGGCAGCAGCGGCACCAGGATGTGGCCGGTGAGGTTGATGTAGCGCTGCACCTCCATGAACTTGTTGGCGGCGATGGTGGGCAGCGGATTCTCCTGGCCGTCGATGACGCCGGTCTGGAGCGACAGGTAGACTTCGCCCAGCGACATCGGCGTTGGCGCGGCACCCAGCGTGCGCATCATGTCGACGAACAGCGGCGCCTGCGGCACGCGCATCTTCAGTCCGCGCAGGTCTTCCGGCTGGCGCAGCGGCTTGTCGCGCGTCGTCATGTGGCGGGTGCCGTAGTACCAGGGCTCCAGCGGCCGCATGGACCTGCCCTCCGCCAACTGGCGCGTCGCCGCCTGGATGGCCGGGTGGCCGAACATCCGCAGCACCTGGTCGAAGTCGCTGGCCAGGAAGGGCGATTCCAGGATGGAGATCGGCCGCACCCAGCTGCCGAGCACGGCCGGGCCGGTGATGCAGAGGTCGAGCGTGCCGTTGGAGACCTGCGTCAGCATCTCCCGCTCCCCGCCCAGTTGGGAGGAGGGGAAGTTGTCGATCCGCAGCCGGCCGCCCGAGCTCTGCTGCAGCACCTCCGCCGCCTTGACGATGCCGCGCGTCACCTCGCCCTCGGGCGGGTGGACATGGCCGAAGCGCAGCGTGCGGGCGGCCTGCGCCCTGGCCGCGTTGGAGACGATGGCGGGTGCGGCGAGCAGCGCGGCACCGCCCAGCAGGAAAGCGCGTCGCCGCGACCCTATGGCAAATGGCATGATCCGTTTCCCCTTCGTATCCGTCCGCTTTTCGTCCGCGTCCGTTCAAGGGGAAGCTTGCACCAGCCTCCGCACGCAGGCCAGTCCCGGTTTCAGAACCGATTCCGCAGCCGCAGCTGGAACCGCGTCTCGTCGAAGTTGGACGCCTTGTCGTAGCGCAGCCCGGCGCCGATCGAGAGGCTCGGGTTCAGCGCATAATCCAGGTCCGCCCGCACCCCGCCCACCGCGCCGGCCTGCGACTGGCTGCGGAAGTTCGCCAGGACCGCGTCGTTGGTGCCCGCCGTCGCGGAGGCGAGCGAGACCAGCTGCGCCTGCAATCCGGGGTCGTTCGGGAAGACCGGCGCCGCATCCTCGCGCCAGGCGGCGTAGCCGAGCGTGGCGCCGACGCGGTAGGACAGGTCTCCGTTGCGGCCGCGGTAGTCCACAGGGATGTTCAGCGCGGTGTATTGCTGCGGCGAGAAGTAGCCGCCGTGCCCGAGCGTGAAATACCGCAGGTTCCGCTCATAGGCGAGGTAGACGAGGTCCAGCCCGGTCCGCAGCTCGCTGTCGCCGTCGCGCCAGACCGGGATGGAGACACCCGCGCCGCCCTCGATCCGGGTGTTGGAGGCGACGCCGCTGCCGTCGAAGGTGGAATAGCCGCCGCCGACATAGCCATAGCCATTGCCGAGTGGGAATTCGATCTGCGCCCGCCCGCCGGTCCGCAGCACCGGTCCCCAGCTCGCGCCGGTTCGCGGGTCCGTGGCGCCGGACCAGGACAGCAGGCTGTCGTTCATCCCGCGCCGCTCGGCCGTGAAGCGCGCGCGAATGCCCCCCGCCGTCAACTGCGGCGCGATCTCGGCGCCACCGATGATGTTGGAGGTCTGGAAGCCGATTGGCGTGGTGCCGACATCGGCGCGCAGCCAGTCGCCGCGCTGGTAGGCAAGCCCGACCCCGACGCCCGAGGCGCCGGCATCACCGGGCGCCGGAAGCGTCCCTGTCCCGTTCAGCACGCTGGTGCCGAAGCGCTGCCGCGCCTGGCGCGAATTCTCCAGCGATCCGGCGTCGATGGTGGTGGGCTCGGCAAAGGCCGTGATGCGTCCGCCGACCACCGGCAGTGCCGCCACCGCCTCCAACCGCGCCGAAAGCTCGCTGAGCTTGTCGAGGCCATCGTCGCCGGATCGCATTCGGCCGGAGGCCACGGCGGCGAGGCTGGGGCCGACATCGTCGCGCAGTGCGGCAAGCTCGCGCTCGATCTCCCGCGTCAGCGGATCGGACGGCGCGCCCTGCCGCGGCACCGCCGCCGGGCCGAAGGGATTCGCGAGGCCGGAGGGCGTCGCCGCCGCCGTGCCGCGCCCACCCACGCCAAGTTCGGCGGCGCGCTGCCGCGATGCCGCCTCCAGCGCCTGTCGTGCCCTACCGCCATCTCCGGCATCGCGCGCCACGCGCGCTTCCAGCAGCAGCATCCGCGCGTCGCCCGGCATGGCGCTGCGACCTTCCGCCAGAAGCTGCGCCGCGCGCTGGCGGTCCCCGGCGGCGATCGCCGCCTCGATGGTGGCGCGTCGCGTCTCGACGTTGCGCGGGTCCCGCGCCAGCAGCGTTTCCGCGATGCGCAGCGCCTCGGCGGGCTGGCGGGCGGTGATGTAGAGCCGCGCGAGGGCCAGTTGCGCTTCCGCATTGCCGCCGGAGGCCAGGGCTGGCCGCAGGCGTTCGAAGGCGCCCGCCTGGTCGCCGGCCTCGTTCAGCCGGTCGGCGGCACGGATCGCGGCGCCGCCGCGCAGGGCTGCCAGGTCGCGCTGCGCCTCGGCGGAGACGCCGCCGGCCTCGATCTCGGCCGCGAGCGCCACCGCTTCCGCCTCTAGCCCGGCCGAAAGGAGCGCGCCGGCGATGGCAACCCGGGCCGGCACCTGGGCACGGTTCGCGATGGCCGCGACGCGCGCCGCCTCCCCGGCGCCAGGCCGGTCGCCGGCCTCGCCGAAGGCGCGGATGACGGCGGCGGCGGTGGCCCCGGTGGGGTCCGGCCGCGCGGCGATGGTCAGCAGCCGCGTGCGCCCATCGAGCGGCGAGGCGGCCATCAGCGCCACCGCCGCCGCCACGTCGCGCTGGCTGCGGATGCGGGTGGCGAGGCGGGACATGTCGGTGCTGCGGCGGTTGGCCGGGATGCGGGCCAGGAAGGCATCGGCATCCGCCAGCCGCCCATCCTCCTCCGCCATCAGCGCCGCGGCGTAGGTGGCATCCGGCGTGGCGACGCGGCCGGCGAGTTCCTCGACCAGCGCGCGGCCCTCCGCCCCGCGACCCTGGCGGCGCAGCGCGCGGGCGAGGTCGAGGCGGATCCAGGGATCATCCGGTGCCGCCGCCACGGCATTGCGCAGCAGCGCGGCGGCCGCGGCGGGGTCGGCCATGCGCGCTGCCTCGTTGCGAAAGGCGGTGGCGGGAGCCGGTGCCGGCGGCGTGCCGCCCGCGACGGCGCGCGGCGCGCTGTCCTGCCGCGCCGCCACCACGACCTCGCCACCGCGATTCTGCGCCCGCAGCGCGGCGTTCAGGCCGGCCTGCGCCGAGGGCAGGCCCGGGCGCCGCGCCAGGGCGGCCCGAAACCGCGCCTCCGCCCCCGGCGCGTCGCCACGGCGCAGCGCGATCTCGCCGAGCACGGCTTCCGCGTCGGAGCGGTCCTCCACGTCGCGCAGCGCGGCGCGCCGGCCGCCGGCATCCGCCTGGTCGAGCGCCCCGCGGCGCAGCGCGGCGCGGGCGGAGGCGACTTCCTCCCCATAGGAGGCCGCATCCAGCGCCCGCTGCCACTGCCGGGCATTGGCAGGGTTCGCGGCGATGGCACGTTCCAGCAGGTCCCGCGCCTGCGGCAGGTTGCCCTCCCGCAGCCGGATGATGCCGAGGCCGCCGAGCGAATCGGCATCGGCCGGGTTGTCCCGCACCAGCGCCTCGAACCGCCGGGCGCTGTCGCCCAGCGCCCCGGCCTCCAGCCGCGCAAAGGCCGTCTGGCGCGCCGCCGCATCCGGGTCGGGCGCGGTCGCGGCCGTGGCTGCGGGCACGCTGCGCAGCGCGGCGAGGCGCTGCGCCATGGCGGCGTCCTCGGGGAAGCGACGCAGGAAGGTTTCGGCCTGCGGCGCGATGGCCGGGTCGTTGCCGGCGAAGCCGATGCCGGCGGCCCAGGCGCGGCGTGCCTCCACCGAAACCTCCGGCACCTCGGCCAGGGCGCGCAGGCGCTCCAGCCCCTGGGCTCGGGTGGCGGGGTCGAAGGTCAGGGCCTGGGCATGGGCCAGCCGGGTCCGTTCATCGGCGCCGGGCCGTTCGGCGAGGCGGCCGAGGCTGTGCACACCCTCCTCCCGCGTCGCCGGGGCGCCGGCCAGCGCCTGGTAGTATTCGGCGGCGAAGTCCTCCGGCGGCGGCCGGTTGCCGAAGACGGCGCGGTAGCGCTGCACGGCGGCGGCGGCGCGGCCATCCTGGGCCAGGCGGCGGGCTTCCTCCAGCCCGGTGCGGTCCAGCGCGCTGGCGCGGACGGCGTCCTGCACCGCCTCCAGCTGCGCCGTGGCGCCGGTGCGTTGCAGCCGGGCGAGGTAGCCGTTCGCCGCATCGCGGTTGCCGCGCGCCAGTTCCAGCCGCGCCGCCATCGCCAGCGCGGAGGGGTTCTGCGGCTCCGCCGCCAAAGCGCGTTCGATCGGCGCGGCGGCCAGATCCGGCCGGTCCTGCCCCAGCCAGCGCTCCGCCTGTCGGATCAGGATGTTGACCGCGCCGGAGCCAGGCGCCTCCTGCGCCAGGGCGGGGGCTGCGGCCAGCGTGGCCAGCAGGGCGAGTGGGAGCCGCGTGCGCATCCTTCAGTGGTCCTTCGGGGTGCGCGCGCGCAGGCGCATGGCGGAACGGCGGCGCAGCATCCAGGCGGTCGGCAGGCCGAGCAGCAGGGAAGCCGCCAGCATCAGCGCGATGACCGCGTAGGGGTCCTCATCGATCCAGAGGTAGGGCACCAGCCACCAGGGCGGATCGCCCACGGAATAGCCGCGCCCGGTGCGGAAGGCGCTGATGCGGCTGCCGTTGAGCACGGACAGGTCGCCCTGCACCTGCCCCGCCGTCGCCGGATCGCGCAGGGTCGCCACCGCATTGGCCAGCGCCAGCGGCGTGGCGCCCAGCACCGCGACCACCGACCGTCCCGACTGAAGTGGCGATTGCGTGCCGACGATCACCGCCACGCTCTCACCGAGTTCGGTCAGCGCCGCGGCGGCGCGCTGGCGTTCCTCGCCCTCGCCCAGGAACAGCGCGCGGACATCGGACAGGCGGTCGGACGCGCCGAGGGTGAGACGCTCCGCCGTCACCTGCACCGGGCTGTCGCGCAGCAGCGCCGCGGCGGCCGGCTGGCGGCCGAGCGTGCCGAGCAGGATCACGTCGCGGTTCGCCGCGCTGGCCAAGCCGTTCGGAAAGGTCACCTGGAGGCCGGTCGCCGGCAGCCCGACCTTCAGCGCCAGAGCACCCACCAGATCCAGGAAGGCGCCGGTCTCCACCGTGTTCGGCTGTTCCGGCAGTACCACGGCGGTCGAGGACAAATCCGCCATGCGCGTGAAGGGAAAGCCGGAGGAGGCGAAGAAGCCCAGCGAGGGCAGCCGCGCATGCCGCCAGGCGCCGGTGATGTCGATGGTCGAGGTCGGCTCGATCGCGGCGCGGATCTCGCCCGGCACCGCGGCGCAGTCGCCACGCGCCAGCGGCCGCATGTCGAAGCGCATCTGCAACTCGTCCTGGCCCGCCAGAAGGTAGGTCGGCACCAGCACGCGGCCGCGGCGTAACGCCGGGTCGTCCAGCAGCGTGCCCACCAGCCAGGGCTGCGCGAAGCCGGGCAGCCACCAACGATCCCCGGAGCCCAGCGGCAGCGACTTCAGGAAGGCGCCCGAGACCGCGACGTCGAGCCGGGAGGCCGCGACATCCAGCGCCTGTCCGGTCGGCGCACGGAAGGCGATGTCCACCGGAATGCCGCGCCCGGCCCAGGTCAGCAGGTCCGGCGCCGTGCGCAGCGGCACGCGGATGGTGCCGGGCGAGTAGCCGAAGGCCTGCAGGTCAGTGCGATCGGTGCGGCGGCCGAACTCCTCCGCCCGGTCGGCGGCGATCCAGCGCGGCGCGTCGTAGGGCTCGCGTGGCGCCAGAGTCGGCGGCGCCGAGATCACCACGGACTCGCCGCCGAAGCTGTTGCCGCCAACGGCCATCGCCGTCGCCGCCTGCACTAGCTCGCCCTCCGACCGCCCGGCGATGACCAGCAGCGTGCCGAAGGGGTCGGTCGGGTTCGGCACCAGCGCCAGCGTCGGCCCGCTGATGCGCGGCAGCGGCAGGTTTGGGATGGCATCGGCGCTGGCGGCGAACACCACCGCGTTGCCGGTCAGCGGCAACTGGCGGGAGACCGGGAAGCGCGCGCCACGGTAATCCGCCTCCACCGCGAAATAGGAGGTGGCGATGGCCGCCGCGCGCAGCGCCGCGGTGCCGGACTCGGAGGCCATGACCACCGGCAGGTTCAGCGCCTGGCGCAGGTTGCGGCGGTCGAACAGCGGCTCCGGCAGCCGTGCCAGGTCACGCTGCGGCACCAGGCGCTCGATGGTCAGCGACAGGGTCGAGAGGTCGGAGACATTGGCAGACAGCAGGCCCGACAAGGGATCGTTGCACTCGGTGGTGTAGCGCGCGCTGAAGCGGAAATTCAGGCGGTTCAACTCGGCGAAGGCCAGCGGGTCCAGGTCGAAGCCGACCGGGCCGAAGGCGCCGCGCGCCGGGTCCAGCGGCAGGTTGCCGACGAACTGCTCGTTCAGCGTCACCGCGATCTGCGACAGGGAGGGAATGAGCTGCGCGGAGGATCCGCCCTGCACCACCAGCCGCGCGGCCGTGACGACCTCGTCGCGGGAGAAGCCGAACAGCACGCCCTGCAGATCGGCGGTCCCGCGGAACTGCATGGGGCCGGTAAGGCCCAGTTCGCGCAGCGTGAAGCGCAGCTCCCGCACGGCATTCGAGGCCAGCGGTGCGGCGGCCAACGGGGCCGGTGCCTGGAGAGCCGGTGCCTGGAGCGCCGGTGCCTGGAGAGCCGGCACCGGTGGCGGTTCTGCCAGCGACGGCTCGGCCAGCGTTCCGGGGTCCAGCAGCGGGCGCGGCGTCTGCGCCAGTGCCATCCCGGGCAGGCCAAGCGCCACGGCCAGCAGCAGCGCCGAGACCAGTTCCGGCAGCTTCGCCGGTTCCGCCACGTTGGCCGGCCGACGCGGGCGCAGCATGTCCGATTTGCGTTCCAGCACCGTGGCCGCCGCGGCCGCCGCCTTGCGCACCGGCGCCTTGCGGATGCGGAAGCGGTAGCGCACGAACACCGCATCCCGCGTCGCCGCCACCACGTCCCGCAGTGCGCGCAGCGGGCGATCCACCGGCCAGTGGTCCCAGGCGATCCAGGCATCCGGACGGCCGAAGAACACGCGCACCAGCGCCATCTCGTCGCGCACATCCGTCAGCACGAAACGCACCATCGCTTCGTCATCCTCCCAGCGCAGCAGCTGCGCTGGCACTTCCTGGACCTCGCCGCCGACATGGAAGGCGATGCGGATCTCAGCCTCGTCCGCCACGCCGAGCGGCCGGTCCAGCAGCAGCCGCGCGCCGGACAAGGAAAGGTCGGAGGTGGTGGCCTTCATGCGGCGCCCGTCGGCCAGCACGATCTCGGAGGGGATGTCCGCCTGGATGCGGGCGCGGGCGCGCATCTGCTCACGCTCCACGCCCACCGCGACGGCGGCGGAAACCGGCACCAGGCACAGCACCGCCCACAGCGTGTTCAGCGCATAGGCCTGGAATTCCAGCGAACCGGTGGCGGTGGTGGCCAGCCCGTAGATGCCGATGGACACGCCGATGAGCAGCATCCCCAGGATGACCAGCGTCGGCAGCACCGCGCGCACGTCGAGGTAGCCTTCCTCCACCATGCCGCCCTTGTCGGTGACGTTGAATTTTCCCTTGAGGGGATCCCACAGGGTGGCCAGCGTGACGCGCACCAGCGGGCCGGCCAGCGTCGCCTCGTAGATCTCGGACCAGAAGGAATGCCGGTTGCGGCCGTTCAGCCGCGCCGCGGTGCCGAAGGCGTGGATCATGTGGCTGCCGGCATAGGCGATGATCGCCAGCGGCGAGGCGGCGATGATGTTCTGGCCGAGGAACAGGAACGCCAGGGGAGAGGTCAGGAAGACGATGCGCGGCAGCGCGAACAGGAACGAAAAGCCCGCGGTGGTGTAGCAGAGCCGCTGCGCGACGGTCAGTTCCCGCGCCATCGGCGTGTTCTCCTGCCGCAGGATCTGGATCATCCCGCGCGCCCAGCGCATGCGCTGGCCCATGTGGATCGACAGGCGTTCGGTGGCGAGGCCGGCCGCCAGCGGCAGGCGGATATAGGCGGTGTGCCAGCCCTTCTTCTGCATCAGGAAGGAACAGTGGCAATCCTCCGTCACCGTCTGGTGCGGCACGCCGCCCACTTCCTCCAGCGCCGCGCGGCGGATCAGCGCGCAGGAGCCGCAGAAGAAGGCGGCGTTCCACAGATCGTTGCCCGGCTGGATGGCGCCGTAGAACAGCAGCCCCTCGTTCGGCACCGGGCGGCGGCGCGCCAGGTTCCGCTCGAACGGATCGGCCGAGTAGAAGAAGTGCGGCGTCTGCACCATGGCGATGCGCGCATCGCGCACCAGCCAGCCGGCGGTCAGTTGCAGGAAGGCGCGCGTCGGCGCGTGGTCGCAGTCGAAGATCGCGATGTATTCGCCATCCGTGTGCTTCAGCGCGTGATTGATGTTGCCGGCCTTGGCGCCCTTGTTGTCGGGCCGGATGATGTAGCCGCAGCCGACCTGCTCGGCGAATTCGCGGAATGCGGGGCGGCGGCCGTCATCCAGGATGTAGACGTTCATCCGGTCCCGCGGCCAGTCGATGTTCATCGCCGCCAGCACCGTCGGGCGGACGATGTCGAGATCCTCGTTGTAGGAAGGCACGTAGATATCCACGGTCGGCCACAGAGACGAATCCGGCGGCAGCGGCACCGGCTTGCGGTCCAGCGGCCAGGTCAGCTGGACATAGGACAGGAACAGCAGCGTGGCGGCGTAGGCCTCCGCCAGCAGCAGGCCGATGGACAGCATGCCGCCGAGAAACGTCTCGAATTCCAGCGTCTGCGTCACCCGCCAGAACAGGTAGCGGGAGGTGATGGCGACCGAGAGCATCACCAGCACCACGGTGACGCGGCGGGACCGGAAGCGGTTCAGCACGATGAAGGCGGCAGCCCCCGCCAGGGTCAGCACGCCCTGCGCCTCACCCGGCAAGGGCACCGTCACGACGATGACCAGCGCCAGCAGGCCGAGGCCGACCAGCAGCCCCCGCAGCAGCCGGCCGGGCAGCGGCAGGCGGCCTTCCGTCGCGGCGCGGATCAACGCCGGTGACCCCAGGAGGCCAGCGCCGAGAAGGTGGGCCGTGGCTTGTCCCGGTCCTGCGGCACGGCCAGCGCCAGCAGGCCCTCGATCCGCTCGGCCAGCAGGGCCAGGTCCTCGGACCCTGGTCCGGTGCCCTCGACCGGCAGCCGGCGATCGGCCAGCGCCTCCGCCACCGCCGGATCACGCGCCACGGCGCTGACCGGGCGATCGCCCATGGTCTGCTGCGCGAATTCCAGCACGGCGTCCGACAGGGCGGACCCCAGTTCAACCTGGTTCAGCACCAGCATTGCCTTCTGCGCCGAGCGTGCCGCCAGGGTACCGCGGCCGAGGAAGCGGCCACTGGCAATGGAGGGGATGAAGGAGGCCGAGCCGGAATCGGCCAGCAGCACCACGCAGATCACGTCCGCCAGCGGCAGCACGGCGGACAGCGCCGGGGTCGGCCCTGGCGGCGCATCCACCACCACCACGCGCTGCGGCACCGACAGCATGTCCCGCACCTGGCTCGCCAGCACCTCCGGCTGTTCCAGCAGCAGGCGCGTCAGGTCGAGCGCCGCCTTGGGCTCGGCATGGCCATGCGGCAGCAGCGAGATCGCGGTCCGCGTCGGCCGCACGCAATCACGCCAGGACAGGCCCTCCGCCAGCCGCGCCAGGAAGCCGCCCTCCTCATGGATCGGCACGCCGAGATGCAGCCGCAGTGCGTTCTGCGGGTCGAGGTCGAGGCCGACGACCTCATGCCCCTGGGCGGCCAGCACCGCGGCGACATTGGCGGCCAGGGTGGTCTTCCCGACGCCGCCCTTGGGCGAGACGAAAGCAACGAGCGGCATGGTGGATGGGGTGCTCTGGCTGGATGTGGTGGTCAGGTCGCGGAGCGACGCGGCGCGTTGCGCCGATCCGGGCGCCGGGAGGGGTCGGGCAGCATCTCCTCCAGCAGCGCGAAGCGCCGGCCCGGCGTGGCTCCAGGTCCGGCGCTGGGTTCGCCCACCGGCCCGGCGCCTGCGACTCTGTCCGGGACACCCTCGGCCGGCGCCCGCCGGTCGCGGCCGGTCCTCGGCGGCCGGTAGCCGACATGGATCGGCGCCTCGAAGCCCTCGGCCGGAGGAAGCGCGAGCGGGCCACGCATCCGGGAGGTTCGCTGAGGGGGCGTGCCTGCGGGCCCGGCGGGCTGCGGGTCCTCGATGAGGCGGGAAAGGCTCTCCAGCAGCGTCCGCGTGCGCACCGCGGTCGGCGTCTCGGCCGCAACTGGGGTGGCGGTCGCAACGACCTCGGCGGCGGATGGCGCAGCGACAACGAGCAGGCGCGAGGCGGCCGCTGGCGGCGGTGGCTCGGTCGGGGCAAGCGGGGCAGCAGGCGCCAGGATCCCGGGGGCCGGCCAAGTCCGGTAGCTGAACTGGATAAGATTGCAGGAGGAGAGAAGGCGTTCGACGTGGCGCTCCATGCTTCCCCACTTTGCATTGGAAAATAGGCAACTCTGAATGCAGCAGAGCGCGCCCTTAAGTCAATAAGAACGGTAGCCTTGGACACTTTTACTTTAACCCAATGGATCAAAACGAACGGATCTCGATTCGAATTTCTTTTTGGTGCTTTATTTCACGCCGGCGCCGACGTTACGGAAATTGCACCCAAGCCGGGCCGCGGGCGCCGCCCTCGCCGTTGCAGATGGTTGTTACGGATCGGTCTGTGCTGGCACGCCCAGTCTGGGTCCGCAGGGCCGGAACTGCGAGACCGCCACCGGCCCGACTGGTGATGGCCTGGGGCTGATCTACGAATTCGAATCCTGGCAGCGCGGCGAAACTGCCGCACGACACGTCTGCCAGGCGATGTGAAACGGCAGCACGATGCCGGTCTTCAGGAAATCTTCAGGAAATCATCAGGTCTGCATAAACTTCCGACCAAGCCTGCCGCGCCGGCGGCTGGCAGCTTCGCGCCTGCCAAACGACCCGGACCGCCATGCGGAGATCCGGACGCATCCAACAGGAAAGCCCGGCCATGACCCCGACCCGACGCAGGCTCACCACTCGCACATTGCTGCTCGGCACCGCCGCGGCGGCGCTCCACGCACTCGCCGTGCCACATGCCGCGGCGCATGAGGACCACCACCGGCCGCAGGTCGCGCAAGTCCAGACGGCGCCACAGCCTGCACCGCCGCGTGGCGAGATGGGCGTGTTCGGGCGCGACCTGCCACGCGGCGCGTCCGCGCCCACCAGTGACGCGCGTCCCCCGCTGCGCCCCAATTTCGGCTCTCTTGGCTGGCCGGGCGCGAGCGCCAACCCGGAGGCGCAGGCCTATTTCGACCAGGGCTACCGCTTCGGCTGGGCCTTCAACCACGGCGAGGCGGCGCGCAACTTCCGGGCGGCGCAGGCCCTGGATCCGACCTGCGCGGCGTGCTTCTGGGGCGAGGCCTGGGCGCTCGGCCCGAACATCAACTACCCGATGGTGCCGGACGCCAATGCGCGCGCGCTGATCGCGCTGGATGCGGCACGCCGCCTGGCGCCGCAGGCCGCGCCGCAGCACCGCGCGCTGACCGGGGCGCTGACCGGGGCGCTGACCGCGGCACTGATCGAGGCGCTCTCGAAGCGGCACGCGGCGGACCCGCAGGCCGACCAGGCTGCGCTCAATGCGGCCTATGCGGAGGCGATGGACGCGGTGCAGCGGCGCTTCCCGCAAGACCCGCACATCGCCGTGCTGGCCGCCGACGCCATGATGAACGTCACCCCCTGGGACTACTGGGGCGAAGGCGGGCGCGAGCCGAAGGGCTGGACCACCCGCACCGTGGCGCTGCTCGAGGGTGTGCTGGGGGAGGCTTCCGGAACCGGCGTCACCGCGATGCCCGACCATCCCGGCGCGATCCACCTCTACATCCACAGCGTCGAGGCGTCCGACCGGCCGGAACGCGCCGCCGGGCATGCCGCGCGCCTGCCCGACCTGATGCCGGGCTCCGGGCACCTGGTGCACATGCCGAGCCACATCCACTACCGGCTCGGGCGCTGGCGCGACAGCCTGGATGCCAATCGCGCCGCCGCCGCGGCCTCCGAGGCGCTGATCGCGGAGGGCGGGCAGAGCCTGATCATGAGCCAGGCCTACTACCCCCACAACGTCCACTTCCTGCTGGCCTCCGCGCTGATGGGCGGCGACGGGCGTACCGCGGTCGAGGCGGCGGAGAAGCTGGCGGACCTGGTTTCCGAGCGTGCCAAGCGCGAGGTCCCGTGGACGCAGCCCATCGCCGCCAGCCGCTACCTCGCCCATGCCCGCTTCACGGCGCCGGAGGCGATCCTGGCCATGCCCGCGCCGGATGGCGACTTCCCCTATGTCCGGGCGCATTGGCATTATGCCCGCGGTGTCGCCTTCGCGCGCCAGGGCCTGGCGGACCTGGCCCAGGGCGAGGTTGCGGCGATCGGGGTGCTGGGCCAGCGGCCGGAGATCGCGCAGCTCGACGCCGCCGGCATTCCGGCGACCGTGGTGTTCGATATCGCGCAGCGCGTGATCTCCGCGCGCGTGGCGCAGCGGGCCGGCGACCACGCCGAGGCGGCACGCCTGTTCGGGGAGGCGGCAGCTTTGCAGGACAGCCTGCCCTACATGGAGCCGCCTTTCTGGTACTATCCGTTGCACCAGGCCCTGGGTGCCGAGCTTCTCGCACTGGGTCGCGTCGATGAGGCGGAGGCGGCGTTCCGCGCGGCACTGGCGCGCGTGCCGAACAATGGCTGGGCGGCCGCAGGCCTGCTGCGCGTCGCCGAGGCGCGTGGCAACGCCGCGGCAGCGCAGGAGGCCCAGGCGCTGATGCGGCGAAGCTGGTTCGGCGGCGAGGCGCCGGCGAACGACCAGCTTTGATGCGCCCAGCGGTCAATGCGGCTGAGGGGAAGGGCCGTTTTGACCGCCCTGATGCATCGCATCAGGGTTCGGCCAGGAGGTAGGGCGGAAGCCTCGCCGAAATGCGCGCCGCGGCCGCGACCAGTTGCGGCGCCAGTGCCAGCAGCGCCTCCCGCGCCAGGCGGAATGCCGGGACCGTCAGGCTGATCGCGCCGAGCGGATGTCCATGCCGGTCGAGGATCGGCGTGCCGAGGCTGCGCACCTCCATGGCCTGCTCGCCATCGTCCAGGGCATAGCCGCGGGCGCGCGCGGCTGCCAGGTCCTGCCGCAGGGCCGGTAGGTCCGTCAGCGTCCTGCTGGTATGGGCCTGCAACGTCACCGCATCCAGCACCGCGTCCAGGCGCGCCGGCGGCAGGAAGGCGAGCACCGCCTTGCCGGTGCCGCTGCAATAGGCCGGCCCGCGGGCGCCGACGCGGAGGCGGAAGCTGACCGGCGTGCGGCTGTCGGCCTGTGCCAGATAGAGCATCTCCGTCCCCTGCAGCACGGCAAGCCGCACCGTTTCCCCTGTGGCATCGCGCAGCGCCGCCATCTCCGCCTCCGCGGCGCTGCGGAGGTCGCTCCCGGCCCAGGCGTGGTTGGCGAGCTCCACCAGGCGCAACCCCAGCCGCCAGCCGCCGCGCGGATCCTCCGAGACCAACCGCTCCGCCTGCAGGGTGGCCAGGATGCGGTGCAGCGTCGCCTTCGAATGACCGGTTGCCGCGGCGAGCCCGGCGAATCTTGGCGGGACCTCGGCCGCGGCGATGGCGGCCAGCACCTCCATGTGGCGGGAGAAGACGCCCTTCGGCGGCTCGGGTGCGGAAGGCGGGGCGGCGGGCATGGGTGAATGGAACATGGTTTCAGCAGTGATGAAACCGGGCCGGCGCGTGATCAGGGCGGTTGACGCGGCAGCGCCCGCGGGCCCAAGCTTACTTTCAACAGAACCAAGTTCCATTCAATGGAACATCGGGAAGGAAGCGCAGCGTGCCCTCATTGCCCCGCCTGTCCGGCGTCCATCCCATCCTCTACGCCTTCTACGGCCCCGACGGCCGGCTGGATCCCGCGGCGCTGGACCGGCAGGTGGATGTCTGCCTGGCCGCCGGCTGCGACGGCATCGCCCTGCTCGGCCTGGTGACGGAGGTGTTCCGGCTCTCGACCGAGGAAAGGCTGGACCTGGTCGGCTGGGCCGCCACCCGCATCGCCGGGCGCGTCCCGCTGATGGCAACGGTCGCCGAGACCACCGTGCACGGCCAGCTCGACTTCATCACGGAGGCGAAGCGCCGCGGCGCCGATTGGGTGGTGCTGCAGCCGCCGCCGGTGAAGGGCGTGGCGGAGCGGGAGATCCTGCGCTTCCTGGGCGCGGTCGCCGACCGTTCGCCGCTGCCCGTCGGCGTGCAGAACAACCCGCTGAACATGGAGGTCTCGGTCTCCAACGAGTCGCTGCTGGCGCTGCACCGCAACCACCCGAACATCCGCTTCATGAAGGCGGAGGGCCCCGCCGTCTCGGTCGGCGCCTTCGCGAGGGAGGCTTCGAAGACCTGCGACGTCTTCGCCGGCCATGGCGGCATCGAATGGCCCACGAACCTGCGCAGCGGCTGCCAGGGGCTGATCCCGGCGCCAGAGTTGGTGGATGCGCAGGTGGCGCTGTGGCGCCTGTGGTCGGCCGGCGAGACCGAGCGGGCCGAGGCGCTGCACCGCGCCATCCTGCCCGTGGTGGTCTTCATGTCGCGGTCCCTGCCGCTGCTGATCGCCTACGGCAAGCGCCTGATGGCGCTGCGCATGGGCTGGCCGGAGGTGCATCCAAGGCTCCCGGAGGTCGCCGTGACGCCATTCGGGCAGGAGGAGCTGGCGCGCTTCCACGCGCTGTTGGGGCCGCTGTCGTCGGAGCCCGGCGCGAAGCTGGCCCCTGCCCTGCGCGCCCTGGCCGGATTCGACTGAACGCCCGCAAGCAAAGGGAGAAGCAAGAATGACGATCCATCGCCGTGGCCTGCTGGCCGCACCGGCACTTGCACTGCTGCCCGCCGCCGCCCGCGCCCAGGCCGCCTGGCCGGAGCGGAACCTGCGCATCATCGTGCCGCTGAGCGCCGGCGGCGTTGCCGACATCATGGCCCGCATGGTGGCGGAGCAGTTGCAGCCGCGCCTTGGCCGTGCCGTGGGGGTGGAGAATCGCGCCGGTGCCGGCGGCGCCATCGGCATGGAGGCGGTGGCGCGCGCGGCGCCGGATGCATACACGCTGGGCCTCGGCAATATCGCCGCCAACGCGATCCTCCCCGCGCTGACGCGAACGCGCCTGCCCTACGACCCCGTCGCGGATTTCACGCCGGTCTGCCTGGTCGGCCGCACGCCGAGCGTGCTGGTCGTGAACCCGCAGAAGGTGCCGGTGCGCGACCTGGCGGAGTTCCTCGCCTTCCTCCGCGCCAATCCGGACCGGCTGAACTTCGGCTCCTCCGGCATCGGCACCAGCCTGCATCTTGTGATGGAGATGCTGATGCTGGAGACCGGCACGCGGATGACGCATGTCCCGTTCCGCGGCTCCTCCGACATGATCACGGCCATCGTCGCGGGGCAGGTGGACCTGGCGGTGGACAGTTTCGCCACCGCCTGGCCGCATGTGCAGGCGGGCCGGCTGCGCGCCATTGCGGTGCCGACGGCGGAACGCCTGCCCTTCGCGCCGGAGCTGCCGACCATCGCGTCCCAGGTGCCGGGCGTGCAGCTCAGCCCCTGGCACGGCATCATGGGACCGGCCGGCCTGCCTGCGCCGGTGGTGGAGCGGCTGAATGCCGAGATCGCGGCGATCCTGCGCCAGCCTGAGGTGGTGGAGCGCCTGCGCGGCTTCGGCGCCATCGCCGCGCCGAACACGCCGGCCGAATTCCGGACCTTGATGACCACAGAGGTCGCGCGCTTCCGCGACCTGATCGCCCGCACCGGCATCACCGCGGGCTGAGCGCGCCATGTCCGAACGCATCGCGGCCGTCGAGGCCTTTCGCATCGTCATCCCGCGCGACGTGCCCTATCTCGGCCCGCTCGGCGCGGGGGAGGAGATCAACGCCCGCGGCTATTTCATCCGCCGCGGCAACCGCTCCGTCTATCCCGCCACTGATACCTCCGTGCTGGTGAAGGTCACCACGGAATCCGGCTGCACCGGCTGGGGCGAGAGCTATGCGATCGTTGCGCCGGGCGCTGTGGCGGAGATCGTGACCGACCTTCTCGGGCCGCTGCTCATCGGCCGTGACCCGCGCGACCCGGTGCCGCTGCATGAGGACCTGTACGACACCATGCGCGTGCGCGGCTTCACCAGCGGCTATTTCGTGGATGCGTTGGCCGGCCTCGACATCGCGGTGTGGGATGTGGCGGCGCGGCTGGCCGGACTGCCGCTGTGCCGCATGCTGGGCGGCCAGCGCCATGCGCGGCTTGCCGCCTACGTCTCCGGCCTGCCGAAGCCGAGCCTGCCGGCGCGGGTCGACCTTGCGCTGGAATGGCAGGCGAAGGGCTTTGGCGCGGTGAAATTCGCCGGGGCCGTGGCCGATGAGGGCGAGGCGGCGGAGATGGCGGCGCTGCGCCGCGCCCTCGGCCCCGACATGCGCATTGCCTGCGACCTGCACTGGAAGCACACCGCCCTGGCCGCGACCCGGCTGATCGACCGCATGCATGCCCATGATCTGTGGTTTGCCGAGGCGCCGGTGGCCCCCGAGGATATCGAGGGCCAGAAGGAGGTCGCGGCCAAGGCCCGCACCTCCGTCGCGCTCGGAGAGGAATGGCGCACCGCCTTCGAAAATCGCCCCCGCCTGATCGGCCGCTGCATGGACATCATCCAGCCGGAGATGGCGCATACCGGCGTGACCGAGTTCATGAAGATCGGTCGCATGGCCGAAGCCTTCCACTGCCGCGCCATCCCGCACGCCTCGATCGGCATCGGCATCTTCCAGGCCGCCAGCCTGCACTGCTCCGTCGCGCTGCAGAATTGCGACGGGCACGAATACCAGCACTCGATCTTCGACCGGAACCTGCGCTTCGTCGAGGGCGACATGGCCTGCGCGGAGGGCTTCTACAGCCTGCCGACCGGCCCGGGTCTCGGTGTCAGTCCCTCCCCCGATGCCTGGCGCTACGCAACCAAGCACGAGCCGGCCTGATGCCGAAGGGCTACTCGATGCGAATGTTCGCCCGGCGCGGCACGGCCGACCAGCGCTCCACTTCCGCAAGATAGAAGCGCCCCCACTCCTCCCGCCCCATCGGCTTCGGGATCAGGCCGAGCGTGCCGAGGCGCGCCTGCACCTCCGGCACCGCCGCCACCTGGGTGAAGGCGGCGTGCAGTCGCTCCAGCGCCGCCGGTAGCGTGTTGCGGGGTGCGAGGAAGCCGAACCAGCTATCCGATTGCAGCGCGGCGACGCCAAGCTCCGCGAAGGTCGGCACCTCCGGCAGCATCGGGCTGCGCGTCGGGCTGGTGACGGCGAGCGCCCGCAGGCGGCCGGCACGGACATGCTCCGCCACCTCCAGCACGTTGCTCACCATGAAGTCGAGCCGCCCGGCGATCAGGTCCGTCTGGCCCTGCGGGCCGCTGCGGTAGGGCACGTGCTCCAGCGTCAGGCCGAAGGCCTCCTTCATGATCTGGTGCGCGGGCTGCCAGCCGGCCAGCGCGGCGCTGCCGGTGTGCAATGGGGTGGCGGCGGCCTTGCCGCGGGCGACCAGCGCCGCCAGGTCGCGATCCGGCGAGGCGGCAGGCACCACCAGTGCATTCGCCGAATTGCCGGCGAAGAACACGGCCGCGAAATCCCCGGCGGTGTCGAAGGGCAGCCTTGCATACAGGCCGGGCGCCACCGCATGCGCATTCGCGATCAGCATGATGGTGTGCCCATCCGGCGCCGCCTTGGCGACGCGGTCGGAGGCGATGGTGCCGCCGGCGCCAGGCTGGTTCTGCACCACCATCGGCTGGCCGAGCAGCGGTTGCATGCGCTCCGCGAAGGTCCGCGCGATGATGTCCGTCACACCACCGGCACCATAGCCCACCACGAGGGTCACAGGGCGCTCCGGGAAGCCCTGCGCCCGCGCGGCGAAGGGCAAGGCAAGTCCGGCAGCGACCAAGATGCGGCGATGCATGCGGGTTACTCCACCACGATGTTCTGGGCGCGGGCTAGGTCGCGGAAGGTGGCGAGTTCGCGTGCCATGAAGGCGCTGAAATCGGCCGGCGTGGTGTGCTGTGGCATCTCCAGCGAAAGCTGCGTGTAGCGCTGCACCGTCTCCGGGCTGCGCAGGAAGGCCTGCGTCTCCGCCGACAGCCGCGCCAGGATCGGTGCCGGCGTGCCGGCCGGCGCGGCGAGGCCGTGCCAGGAGGCGAGTTCCGCGCCGGGATAGGTCTCGTTCAGCGCGGGCAGGTCCGGGTAGGCCGGCATGCGGGCGGGTGCCGTCGTGGCCAGCGCGCGGATCTGGCCGTCGCGGATCAGCTGCGTCGTGGTGGCCGCGACGTCGAGCGAGGCATCGATGGTGCCGGCCAGCAGCGCCTGCAACAGCGGCCCGCCGCCGGCGAAGGGCACATGCGTCATGCGGATGCCGGCCTTCGCCATGAACAGCTCCATGCCGAGATGCAGCGAGGAGCCGACGCCGGAGGAGCCGAAGTTGATCGCCTCCGGACGTGCCTTCGCCGCCGCGACCAGGTCCGCCACCGTCTTCACATCCGGCAACTTGCGCGGGTTCACCAGCAGCAGGGCCGGCGTCACCGCCAAGTTCGAGATCGGGGCGAAATCCTCGATCGGGCGATAGGGCAGCGGCACCTTGCGGACGGCGGGCAGGATGGCGTTGGCGGCGATGTTGATCATGCCCACGGCGGTGCCATCCGCCGGCGCCTTGGCCAGCGCATCCACGCCGATGGCGCTGCCGGCACCACCGCGATTCTCTACCACGAAGCCCTGGCCGAGGGCCGTCTGGAAATGCGCCGCCAGCATGCGGCCGACCAGGTCCGCCGCGCCGCCGGGAGGGAACGGGATGATGAAGCGCACCGGCCGGCTCGGCCAGGCCGCCTGGGCCCGGGCGAGCGAGGGCGTGGCGAGGGCGGCGAGGCTGATTGCTGCGAGCTGGCGGCGGCGCATCGGGACTTCCTCCGTTCCTTGGTGTCTTGCGTGACTTGGAACTTGGTTCCACGATATGGACACAACCGGAACCGGTCAATCGGGGAGACGCATGGCGCGCAGCAGGCCGATGGAGGCGGAGGAGGACGCGGCTTCGGTGCCCGGCACCCAGGCGCTGACCCGCGGCATCGCGCTGCTCGGCCTGGTGGCCGATGCGCCCGCGCCGCTGCGCTTCGCCGAGATCGCCGACCGCGCCGGTCTGGCCCGCCCCACCGCGCATCGCATCCTGGCGGCGCTGGTCGAGGCGCGGTTGCTGCGGCACGAGCCGGCGACGCAGACCTACGCCCTCGGCGCCCGCTTCCTGGAAATGGCGCATCGCGTCTGGGACGGCTTCGACCTGCGCGCCACCGCGGCACCGGAGCTGGAGCGCCTCGCCCGCCTGGCCGGGGAGACGGCGCGGCTGGCGGTGCTGGATGGCGATGGCGTGCTGTATGTCGACCAGCGCGATGCGGAGCAGGAGGCGGTGCGCCTGGTCAACCGCGTCGGCGCCCGCGCCCTGCCCCATGCCAGCGCCTGCGGCAAGGCGATGCTGGCGCAGCTTCCGGCGGCGGAGCGCCGCCTGCTGCTGGACCGTCTGATGCCGCTGGCCGCCCCCGGCCCGCGCAGCATCACCGAATTGCCGGCCCTGGAACGGGAGTTGGCCCTGGTGGCGGCGCGGGGCTACGCGCTGTCGCTGGAGGAAGCGGCCGCCGGGGTGAATGCGGTGGCGGCCGCCGTGCTGGACCGCCGCGCGCGGCCGCTCGGCACCATCTGCCTCGTCGGCCCCGCTTTCCGGCTCGGCGAGGCACGGCTGCATGCGCTGGGGCGGGAGGTGATGGAGGCGGCGCGCCGCATCTCCGGCAACGCCGCGCAATCCGCCATGACGCTGACCGTGGCGCCGCGCCCCGCCAGCGTGTCCGATGGCGTGACGCTGGCCGTTCGGGCGGAAGCGCTGCTGGGCGAAGGACCGCTGTGGCACGAGGGGCGGCTGCACTGGGTCGATATCCTGGCGCCCGCCGTGCATGTCAGCGACACTGTGACCGGCACCGATGCCGTGATCCCGGTGGAGGAGCTGGTGGCGGCCCTTGCACCGCGGCGTGGCGGCGGGCTGGTCGCCGCCGCGCGGTCCGGCCTGCGGCTGCTGGATGGCGCCGGGCTTGGCCGGGTATTGGCGGCACCGATCGCGGAAGGTGCCTCCCTGCGGCTGAACGATGGGAAATGCGACCGGGCCGGGCGCTTCTGGGTCGGCTCGCTGGCGCTGGATTCCACGCCGGATGCCGGCGCGCTGCACCGCATCGATGCGGAGGGCCAGGTGCGGGTGATGCAGGCCGGGCTGCATGTCGCCAACGGCATCGGCTTCAGCCCGGATGATGCGCGGCTGTACCTGGCCGACAGCGGCCGCCGCCGCATCGACGTGTTCGACTTCGACCTCGCCGCCGGCACCGTCGCCAACCGCCGCCCCTTCGTCGCCTTCGCGGAAGGCGAGGGCGTGCCGGATGGGCTGACGGTTGATGCCGAGGGTGGAGTCTGGGTGGCGCTGTGGGATGGCTGGCGCGTCGCCCGCTACCGGCCGGACGGTACGCTGGATCGCGCGGTGAACCTGCCGGTGCCGCGCCCGACGAGCTGCGCCTTCGGCGGCAGGGATCTCGCCACGCTGTTCGTCACCAGTGCGCGCGTGCGGCTTTCCGCCGCCGAACTCGCGGAGGCGCCGCTTTCCGGCTCCGTCTTCGCCATCGATACGGGCGGCGCGCGTGGCCTGCCCGAACCCTGCTTCAACGGCTGAGGATCCTTGTCCGTCATGACCAAGCTGTCCGGCGTCTTCCCGGTGCTGCCGACTCCCTTCACGCCGGAGGATGCAGTGGATGAGCCGGCGTTCCGGCGGCTGATCGACTTCGCCGTGGAATCCGGCGTCGATGGCGTGGTGTTTCCCGGCATGGCCAGCGAGGTGGAGACAATGAGCGCCGCGGAACGCGGGCAGATGGTCGCCGTGCTCGGCGCGCATCTCGCCGGACGGCTGCCCTTCATCGTTGGCGCCTCGCATGCTGATCCGGCCGAAAGCGCGGCGCGGGCGCGGGAAGGCATGGCGGTCGGCGCCACCTGCGCCATGATCATGGCGCCGCCGCAGGCCGGGCAGGATGTGGCGAAGCAGGTCGCCTTCTACACGGCGGTGGCGGCGGCCGCGCCGGGCCTGGTCATCATGCTGCAGAACGCCCCTGCGCCGAACGGTGCGGCGCTGTCGCCGGAGGCGGTGGCGGCGGTGGCGGCGGCGGTGCCGGCGATCCGCTACGTGAAGGAGGAAACGCTGCCCTGCGGCCAGCACGTCACCCGCATCCTGGCCGCTGCCTCCGGCGGGCTGGATGGCGTGATGGGCGGCGCCGGCGCGCGCTTCGTGCTCGATGAACTGGCACGCGGGGCCAACGGCACCATGCCGGCGCTGGAACTGGCCGATGCGCATGCGGCGCTGTGGCGGGCCTGGACGCGTGGCGACCGCGCGGAGGCGCGGCGCATCTATACCGCGACGCTGCCGCTGCTGATGCTGCAGATGACGTTCCGCGTCCGTGCGACAAAGGAAGTGCTGCGCCGCCGTGGCCTGCTGGAACATGTGGGCGCACGCGCGGCCGGGCCACGTTTCGATGCGGGAGACCTCGCGGAACTGTCCGAACTGATCGCGACCGCAGCGCCGACGATGACCATGCACAAGCCGCGATGACACGCGCCGATCGCATCACGCGGGTCACCGCGCATGTCATCGCCATCCCGCGCGACGTGCCCTATCTCGGCCCGCTGCGCGACGGCGAATGCGTCAATCGCGCGGGCTACATCGTCCGCCTCGGCAACCGCACGCTGTACCCGACGCAGGACCGCAGCATCGTGCTGCGCATCGACACGGAACATGGCCTGACGGGCTGGGGCGAGACCTATGGCATCGTGGCGCCGGAGGCGGTGCGCGCCATCGTGGACGACGTGCTGGCGCCGGTCCTGGAAGGCCGCGACCCCTCCGCACCGGCCGTGATCCACGAGGATCTGTACGACCTGATGCGCGTACGCGGATTCTTCGGCGGCTTCTACCTGGACGCGCTGGCGGCCGTGGACATCGCACTGTGGGACCTGCTCGGGCGGCGGCTCGGCGTACCGGTCTCGACGCTGCTGGGCGGGCGGCGGCACGCGCGCATTCCCGCCTACGTCTCCGGCCTGCCCCGCGCCACGCTGTCCGAGCGCGTGGATTTCGCACGAGACTGGCAGGCGCGCGGCTTCGCCGGCTTCAAATTCGCCGCCGTCGTCGCCGATGACGGGGCGGAGGCGGAGATCGCGGCGCTGCGCGAGGGCCTCGGCCCGAAGGCCGCCATCATGGCGGACCTGCACTGGAAGAACGGCGCCACCGAGGCGATTCGCCTGATCCGCCGCCTGGAACCGCACGGCCTCGCCTTCGCCGAAGCGCCCTGCGCGCCGGAGGACATCCAGGGCGTGGCGGAGGTGGCGCGCGGCGTCGGCGTGCCGGTGGCGCTGGGCGAGGAACTGCGCACCGTCTTCGAATGGCTGCCGCGGCTGCAGCAGCGCTGCATGGCGATCGGCCAGCCGGAGATGGGCCACACCGGCATCACCGAGTTTTCCCGGATCGGCGCCCTGTGCCATGCGCACCATGTGGCGGTGATGCCGCATGCGGCGATAGGCATCGGCCTGTTCATGGCGGCGAGCCTGCAGGCCGCCAGCACCTTGCAGAAGCTGCCCTGGCACGAATACCAGCACAGCATCTTCGACCCGAACCTGCGCCTGACCCAGCCGACCGGCAGCGCCCACATGCAATGCCAGGCCGGGTTCTACACACTGCCGGATGGGCCGGGGCTCGGCGTCGAGCCCTCCGCGGCGCTGCTGGCCGAGATGGAGGCGTAGCGACCGGCCGGCCGCGTGTTCAGGCTGCACCCAGCAGCGCGGGCAATTCGGCGAGGCTGCGGATCTCGTGGTCCGGCGCGCCCGGCAGCCGTTCCCGCCGCTGGCCGTAGCGGTTGCACCAGGCCACGCGCATGCCGAAGGCCGATGCGGCATAAGCGTCCCAGGCGTTGGAGGATTGAAAGGCGATCGCCTCCGCCGGCACGCCGAGGCGCGTGACCGCAAGCTGGTAGATGTGGGCATCCGGCTTGAAGCTGCGCACCTCCTCCACCGACAGCACGTGGTCGAGCAGCTTGTCCAGGCCGGCGCCCTGCACCGCGTCGCGCAGCATGTCCGGCGATCCGTTGGACAGGATGGCGGTGACGAAGCCGGCCTGCTTCAGGCGGCGCAGCACATCCGGCACCTCGGGGAAGGTGCCCAACGTCCGGTACAGGTTCATCAGGCGATCCCGCAGCGCGCCGTCCTGCGGCAGGCCCAGGGTCTCGAGCGCGTAATCCAGCGCATCCCCGGTCACCTGCCAAAACGGCACGTAGCGGCCCTGCAACCCGCGCAGCCAGGAATACTGCAACTGCTTGTCGCGCCACAGCACGGTCAGCGGGCCGGCCTTGTCGCCCAGCACATCGGCACAGCCTGAAGCAGCGCTGGCAAAATCAAACAGCGTGCCATAGGCGTCGAAGACGCAGGCGCGGATGCCGCTGAAAGGAGCGCCGCGGGTCATGGCTCAGCTTCGCTCCCTCACTCCGCCTTGATGCCGAGGCGCTGGATGATTTCGCCGAAGCGCGCCCGCTGCCCCTGCATGAAGCTGCCGAAGGCCTCCGGCGCCAGCGCCAGCGGCTCCGCGTTCAGCACCTCCAGCGTCGCGGCCAGGGCGGGGCCCGCCACCGCCTCGCGCAGGATGCCGTTCAGGCGCGCGATGATCTCGGGCGGCGTGCCCTTCGGCGCGGTGACGCCGAACCAGCTGCTGATCTCGAAATCCGGCACGCCGGCCTCGATCATCGTCGGAAATTCCGGCGCGAAGCGGGTGCGCTCCCGCGTCGTGACGGCCAGGCCGCGCACGGCACCTGATCGTACATGCGGCAGGATCTGCGGCGTGTTGTCGAAGGCAATCTGGATGCGGCCGGCCAGCAGGTCCTGCAGCATCAGCGACCCGCCGCGATAGGGCACATGGACGATGTCCACGCCGGCGATCGACTTGAACAACTCGCCGGCAAGATGCACCGACCCGCCGGTTCCGGCCGAGCCGAAGTTCAGACGGCCCGGATTGGCGCGGCAATGCGCCACGAGTTCCGCGATGGTGGTGGCGGGGACGGAGGGATGCACCACCGCCATGCTGCCGATCTGCGCGAAGGACCCCACCGGCGCCACATCCGCCACGCCGTCATAGCCGGGGTTGGGGTACAGCAACGGCCCGGTGATGTGGGTCGAGGGCGCTGCGAAGGCGAGCGTGTAGCCATCCGCCGGCGCCGTCACCGCCTGCCGCGTGCCCGCTGTGCCGCCGGCGCCGCCGCGATTGTCGACGAAGACATTCTGGCCAAGTCCGGCGCTCAGCACCTCCGCCACGATCCGCCCCATGCGGTCCGACAGCCCGCCGGCCGGGAAGGCCACCACCAGGCGCACCGGGCGGCTTGGCCAGGTGGATTGGGCAAGCGCTGGCGTGGCGAGCAGGCCCGTGGTCAGCAGGCCGGCGGGCAGCAAGCCCAGTGCGCGGCGGGTCAGCATGGGCCATCTCCTGCGGATCATCTTGAGGGCGTCATGTTGGGATGCAGGCGGCGATGCGCGCAATGCCCTCGTCCAGCAAATCGCGCGGGCAGCCGAAGTTCAGTCGTGCGAAGCCCGGCGCGCCGAAATCCGCACCCGGGTTCAGCGCGACCCGCCCCTGCTCCAGCAGCACCCGCGCCGGATCGGGACCGAGCCCGGCCTCGCGCAGGTCGAGCCAGGCGAGGAAGGTGGCCTCCGGCGCCGAGACACGCAGGCCCGGCAGGCGGCCCAGACGCTGCACCAGGTGGTCGCGATTGGCTTGCAGGTAAGACACCAGCGCATCGAGCCAGCCGTCGCATTGCGTGAAGGCCGCCTGCATCGCCAGCAGCCCCAGGCCGCTGCCCTGGTCCACCATGCCGAGCCGGCAGGTCTGCACGCGGTCGCGCAGCGCCGCGTCCTGGATGATGGCGAAGGCGATCTTCAGGCCGGCGATGTTGAAGGCCTTGCCCGGCGACATCAGCGTGACCGTGCGCGCCGCGACCTCCGGTGCCAGTGAGGCGATCGGCACGTGCCGGCGGCCGTCGAACAGCAGGTCGCAATGGATCTCGTCGGAGATGATCCAGGCCCCGGCCGAAAGGCACGCCTGCGCCAACGCCTCCAGCTCCGCCCGCGAGAAGACATGGCCGGTCGGGTTGTGCGGGTTACACAGCAGGAAGGCATCGTCGCGCGTCATCGCCCGGCGCAGCGCTGCCGCATCGGCCTCAACCGGCAGCGGAGCGTCGCGCAGGCCCCAATGCGCGGCGACGGCGCGGATCGGCGGGTAGGTCGGCGCGTGATAGTGCAGGCCGCCGCCCGCCGGCACCAAGGCGCGCGCGGCCATGTTGAAGCCCGGCACCACGCCGGGCAGCAGCACCACATGCTCCGGCGACACGGCCCAGCCATAACGCGCGCCCATCCGGTCCGCGATCACCCGCCTCACCTGGTCTGGCACCGCGGCATAGCCGAAGACCGGGTGCCGCAGGCGCTCCGCCAGCGCTTCCGCGATGGGCGAGGCCACCGGCACATCCATGTCCGCCACCCACATCGGCAGCACGTCCGGCGCATAGCGCGACCACTTGGTGGAATCGGTGCCGAGGCGCGGCGGCGCGCCGGCGAAATCCGGCGTCACAGCGGCCGTCCCCCGATGACCACGGGCCGCGCCGGGTCGGCCGCCCAGGCGGACCACGATCCGGGAAACATCGCCGCCTCGATGCCGATGGAGGCCAGCGCCAGCACCGAATGCGCGGCGGAGATGCCGGCCCCGCAGGACACGCCGACCGGGCTGGCCCCGTCCGCGCCCAGCGCCCCATACAGGTGCCGCAGCGTCGCAGCCTCCGCGAAATGCCCGGCCTCCGTCAGCGCATCCGCCGCCGGCGCGCTGACCGAGCCTGGGATGTGCCCGCGCCGCGGTTCGCCCGGCCCGCCGATGTAGTTCACCCGCACCCGGCTATCGAGCAGCAGCCCGCCCCGCGCCAGCGCCGCCGCGGCATCCGCATCGAGCACCGGCAGGTGCCCGGGCGTGAGCGTGACCTCGCCCGGCTGCGGGCGCCCCGGCTCCCGCGCCACGGGCAGTCCCGCCGCCTGCCAGGCCGCGAAGCCGCCATCCAGCAGCCGCACATCGGCGAGCCCGGCCCAGCGCAGCACCCACCAGGCGCGCGCGGCCACCAGCCCGCGATCATGGTCGTACACCACCACCGGCAGGCTGTGCCGCAGCCCCCAGCGCCGAGCGTGGCGCTGCAATTCCGCGATGTCGGGCAGTGGCCGGCTGCCCCGCGTGCCGCCGCCGGGGGAGGCGAGTTCCGTCGGCAGATCCACATCCACCGCACCCGCAATCCGCGGCGCGCCCGCCCAGTCGCCGGGGCCGTTGCGGATGGCCAGCAGGGCAACCGGCGCGCCTTCCGCCAGCATCCGCCCGAGCGCCGCGGCCGTCACCAGCACCTTGTCGCGCGCGTCCATCCTCAGTCTCCCCCGCCGAAGCCCAGCACGCCGCGATGGTCCATGGTCAGCCCCGTCACGCCCGGCCGTGCGGCATAGGCTTCCTCCGGGTGGAACAGATAGAGCCAGGGCGGGTCCGCCTGCAGCCGGGCGAGGCAGCGCGCATAGGCCGCCGCCCGCGCGCCGTGCTCCATCGTCCGGTTCGCCGCCAGGATCATAGGCTCCAGCGCCGGGTCGTCATGGCCCTGCCACCAGATGCCGCGGGAGGCGGCGGAGATCTTGTCGTTCAGGACGCGGAAGGTGCTGTGCGGCGAGCTGTCGAAGATCGCCATGTCGCCGATGCGCTTGTCGCCGACCTGCCGCGCGTAGTCCGGGCGATCCTCCATCACCTCGATCCGCGCCGGGCAGCCGGCCCTGGCCAGGTCGTGCGCCACCATCGCCGCGATCTCCGGCGCGCGGTCCGGCATGTGGGTCGGCGTGCGGATCAGGATCTCGGCCCCGGCGCCTGCTTCCGCGAACAGCCTGCGGGCACGGTCCGGGTCGTGCGGGATCGGCGTCAGCCCGGCCTCCGCCATGCCGAGGTGGAAGGGGCTGACGATGCTCGTGGCCGGCACGCCCATCCCGTGGAACAGCTGCCGCAGGATCGCCGGCCGGTCCACCGCCAGGTTCGCCGCCAGCCGCGCCTTGGGCGAAGCGAAAAGCCCGGCGGCGCAGTTGAGATAGAACATCACGGACAACGTCGTCGGCATCCGCTCCCATCGCAGCCCGTGCCCGCCCGGTGCCGCCGCGCGCCGCTCCAGGTTCAGCGCGACGTCGGCGCTGCCGTCCAGCAGCATGGCGAAGCGCGCCTCCGCATCCTTCTCCGCGAAAAACCGCAGCCGCGCCGGCTGGCTGCCGGCCTCGACGGCATCGAGGTCCACCGCCGCATCGGCCTGCTGCGCCGCCACGCAATACGGCCCGGTGCCGATCAGCGCCTGGCCGTCCGGCGCGTCGCGCGCCACGAAGAATTCGGCGAGGATCTCCGGCAGGTCCGCCAGCGGCTCCGGCGTCGCGATGCGCAGCGTCATCGCATCCGCCGCCTCGATCCGCGCCCCAGCCAGGTAGCGGGCATAGGACCAGGGCATGCCGAACATGTCCTGGCCCTCCAGCGTCGCCGCGATGCTGTCCCGCACATGCTCCACCGTGCAGGCGACGCCGTCGTGGAAGCGCGCGCCCGGGCGGATCGAGAAATGCCAGACGCGGCCCTCCGCATCATGCCGCCAGGAGGCGAACAGAGCCGGGCCGACGACGCCATCCCGCCACTGGCACAGCGGTTCGAACACCAGCGAGCGCAGCGTGAGCACGGAGGTATCGTCCGTGATGCGCCCGCGTGGCGGAAAATAGACGCGGTCGAGTGCCACGGTCAGCCGGTTCATCGTCGTCCTCGCCGTCATTGCCGTGCCCGCCGCCGCGGGCAATGCTGCCTTACCACCGCTGCGAGGCCGGAACCATGCGACCCCCCTTCATCGAGCAGAATGTCGTCTGGCTCTACAGCGACGATTTGGACACCCATGCGGCATTCTACCGCGACGTGCTGGGCCTGACGCAGGTGCTGGACCAGGGGGTCTGCCGCATCTTCCAGGTCAGCCCGACCGGCTTCCTCGGCGTCTGCAACAAGGAAGGCCGCCCGCGCGGCACCAAGGGCATGATGTTCACCTTCCTCGTCGAGGATGTGGAGGAGATGTACCAGTACCTGCTGGCGCGCGGCGTCGCGTTCGACGGACCGCCCAACATGCTCGGCGGCCGCACCGTCTATTCCGCCTTCTTCAAGGACCCGATCGGGTACTGGCTGGAGATCCAGGAATTCAACGACCCGCGCTGGCCCTACCCCGAGGGAAGGGGACCGCGCCGCGGCTGAGTGGCGGCACCGACGCCGGCCGCGCCCAGCAATTCGCGCAGCAGCGGGTTCGGGAAGCGCCGCGGCACGGTGACGGCGTGGAAGGGCTGCACCAGGCCCGGCAGGCGTTCCGCCTCCAGCAACTCGCCGGAGGCCAGTTCATCGCGCACCACGATGGGTGGCAGCACGGCCAGGCCGACGCCCTCGCGCGCCAGCAGGCGCATCATCGCCATGTCGTCCACCTCGGCCGCGATCTGCAGCCGGATGCCGAGGCGTTCGCGCAGCGCCTCGAACCCCGCCCGAAGCCCGCTTTCCGGCGTCGGCAGGATCAGGGGCGCGGCGGCCAGCCGCTCGGCCAGGGTTGCGCGGCCGGCCAGAAGCGCCGGGCGCCCGATCAGGCTGACCGGCTCCTCCGCCAGGCGGTGCACGACGAAGCCGCCGGCGGACCCGGTCGCGGGCGGCTCGCTGGTCAGCACGACATCGAGGTCGAGCGTCTCCAGCGCACGCAACAGCTCCGCCATGCCGCCCGATCGCAGCACCACCTCGACATCGGGTCGGCCCAGCGCAGGCCGCAGGAAGGTGAGCTGGAAGTTGCGTGACAGCGTCGCCAGCGAGCCGACGCGGAGGATTGTCTGCGCGCGCCCGGTGTCCCGCAGCGTGGCGAGCAGATCCTCCGCCGCCGCGGATATCACGTCGGCATGCGCCAGCGCGATGCGCCCGGCCTCGGTCAGCACAAGCTGCCGCCCGCGCCGCTCGAACAGCGCATGGCCGAGACGGTCCTCCAGCGCGCGGATCTGTGCCGAGAGGGCCGAGGGCGCCAGGTTCAGCCGCCCGGCCGCCCGGGTCAGGTTCCCCTCATGCGCCACGGCACGGAAATAGCGCAGGTGGTGGTAGTTCAGGTCGGGCATGTCCGTTCTGTTTTAGCGCATGATTCGGCCGTAACAATGTCATTATTCCCGGGGTTTCCCCCTGCTATCCCGCGCCGGACCACCGGAGCGACCGTCCCATGCCGAGCCATCTGCTGCCCCTCCTCGCCCCGCTCGCGCTGGTCGCCGCCGCCCTCGTCGCCCTCCGTGGCCCGGCGCTGCGGCCGGCCGTGAGCCTGCGATGGGCCGGTCTGGCGGCCGCCGTGGCGCTGGCCGTGGCGGTGGCGAGCGCGATCCTGCTGGTCCTGGCAGGCTCGGGCAGCGCGCCGCTGGCGCTGGTGCGGCTCGATGCCGTCTCGGCCACCATGCTGCTGCTGGTCGCCTTCGTCGGCTGGGTCGTGGTGCGCTACGCCGGCACCTACCTGGATGGCGAGGCGCGACAGGGCCCCTTCACCGGCTGGCTGTGTTTGACGCTGGCGGCGGCGCTGCTGCTGGTGCAGGCGGGCAACCTGGTGCTGCTCGTGCTGGCTTGGGGCGCGGCGGGGTTCGGGCTGCAACGGCTGCTGCTGTTCTACGCGGAACGTCCGGCGGCGCGGCGGGCGGCGCGCAAGAAGGCGATCTTCGCGCGGGCCGGCGATGTCGCGCTCGCCGCCGCGGCGCTGCTGCTCGGCTTCGGCCTCGGCACCGCCGACATCGCCGCGATCCTGGAGGCGGCACGCAACGGCCAGGCGCCGGGCGTGACGGCGGGCGCGGCTGCGCTGCTGGCGCTCGCCGCGCTGCTGAAATCGGCGCAGTTCCCGACCCATGGCTGGCTGACCGAGGTGATGGAAACGCCGACGCCGGTTTCCGCCCTGCTGCATGCCGGGCTGATCAATGCCGGCGGCTTCCTGCTGATCCGCTTCGCCGACGTGATGTTGACGGCGCCCGGCGTGCTCGCCGCGCTGGTCATGATCGGCGGCTTCACCGCGCTGTTCGGCGGGCTGGTCATGCTGACCCAGCCCGCGGTCAAGACCGCGCTGGCCTGGTCCACCATCGCGCAGATGGGCTTCATGACCCTGCAATGCGGCCTGGCGCTGTTCCCGCTGGCGCTGCTGCACATCGTCGCCCACTCGCTGTACAAGGCACATGCCTTCCTCGCCTCCGGCACGGCGGTGGAGAAGGTGGCGGCGATCCGCCGGCCGGGGCCGGTCGCAGTGCCCGGGGCACGCGCTGTCGGGCGCGCCTTCCTTGCGGCGCTGATGCTGTATGCCGTGATCGGCGCGGCCTTCGGGCTCGAGGGCAAGTCGCCCCAGGCCATCGCGCTCGGCGCCATCCTGGTGCTCGGCGTTGCCTACCTGCTGGCCCAGGGCTTCGCCGATGCGGCGCCCGGGCCGCTCACGCTGCGAATCTCGGCAGCGGCCGCGGCGGCCGCCATCGGCTACTTCGCCCTGCAACGCGCGGCGGAGGCGCTGACCCAGGGCGTGCTGCCGCCCGCCCCCGCGCCCGGTGCGCTGGAATGGGTGCTGATCGTCCTGGCGCTGCTCGGTTTCGGCCTGACCGCCTTCGCGCAGGCCACCTTTCCGCTCTGGGCGCAGCACCCCGCCGCGGCCGGCCTCCGGGTCCACCTGGCGAATGGCCTCTACGTCAACGCCCTGACCGACCGGCTGCTGCGCGGCTGGTCCACCCGCAACGCCGCCTGAGCCCCAGCGGAGCCCACCGCCATGCCCTTCGACAGCTCCGCCGCCCCGGTCGCCCGGCCGGCCCTGGCTGCCGCGCTCGACCGCGCCCAGCGCGCCATCCCGCCGGCCTGGCCGCTGGCGGCCACCGTCGCGGTGAACCCCTTCCTGGGCCAGGCCGAGGAAGGTCTCGGCACCACGGCCGCACGGCTGCGCCGGGTGGCCGGCCTGCCCGTCACCCTGCCGCGCGCCTGGTATGAAGGGCGCATCGCCGCCGGCGCCATCACGGAGGATGACCTGGCGGCCGCGCTCGCCGCGGCGCCCCTGCTGCATCGCCCGGGTGGCATCGCGGCGCTGCGGGCGGCGCTGGGTGCGCCGACGCCTGCATCGGCCGCGCTGCCGACCATCGCCGACCTCGTCGCCGAGGCCACGGGCACCGACTGGCCGGGAATCATCGCCGAACGTCTCGGGGCCTTCGCCGCCGCCTGGTTCGACGAGGGCCAGGCGCTGTGGCCCGCGCCGCATCGCGGGTCGCCCTATGCCTCCTGGCGGGCCACGGCGCTGCGCGACCTGACCCCGGAGATCCTCGGCCTTCCGGGCTTCTGCGCCCATGTCGCCGCGGCACCGCCCGAGGCCGAAGCCGCGGCGACCCGCGCGCTGGCCGCGCTGGGCGCGCCCGACGCGGCGCTGGAGACGCTGCTGCACCGGCTGCTGATGACGCTCGGTGGCTGGGCGCAACTCGCCCGGCAGCACGGCTTCGTGGCGGAACTGGCCGGCGGCACCGATGCGACGCTGGCGGAGCTGCTCGCCATCCGCCTGGTGTGGGAGGAGGCGCTGCTGGCCCGCCATGCCGAGGTGGTGGGCGCGCGTTGGAAAGCGGTGCTCGCCGCCCATGCGGAACCGGTCGCCGCCTCGCCGGATGATGCGATCGACGCCATCCTGCAGGAGGCGGCGGACCGCGCGGCGCAGCGCGCACTGGTCGCCACGCTGGGCCCCATGGCCACAAAGACGGGGTCCGAGCGACCGGCCCTGCAGATCGCCTTCTGCATCGACGTCCGCTCGGAAGTGTTGCGCCGCGCCCTGGAATCGCTGGACCCGGGGATCCGCACCAAGGGCTTCGCCGGCTTCTTCGGCCTGCCCCTGGCACACCGGCCCTTCGCCTCGGATGTGGTGGAGAACCGGCTGCCGGTGCTGCTGCGCCCAAGCCTGCTGACCTGCACCGCCGCGTCGCCGGGCGAGGACGCGGATCGCGCCCGGATCGGGGCGCGGGCGCGGCGCGCCTGGGGTCGCTTCAGCCAGGCGGCCGTGTCCTCCTTCGCTTTCGTCGAATCGGCGGGGCCGCTGCATGGCTGGCGGCTGCTGCGGGATTCGCTCGGCCTCGGACGGGACAGCGCAAGGCCGGAGCCGGCGCCGCGACCGGTGCTGGCGATGCCGGCCTCCGATCGCATCGCCACCGCCGAGGCGGTGCTGAAGGCCATGTCGCTAACCGCGGATTTCGCGCCGCTCGTGCTGCTGGCCGGCCACGGGGCGAACGTCGTCAACAACCCGCACGCCAGCGCGCTGCATTGCGGTGCCTGCGGCGGCCACCAGGGCGATGTCAGCGCGCGCCTGCTGGCCAGCCTGCTGAACGATCCCGAGGTGCGGGAGGGTCTCGCCGCCCGCGGCGTCGCCATCCCGCGTGACACGCTGTTCCTCGGCGCGCTGCACGACACGACGACCGATGCAGTGAGGGTTTTCGTTGATGACCATCCTTCCGCCCCGCACGCCGCCGCGCTGCGCCAGGCGGAGTCCTGGCTGGCCGCAGCCGGTGCGCTGGCCAGGGCGGAACGCGCCCTGCGGCTGCCGCGCGCCGCCTCCGCCGCGGCCGTCGCGCAGCGCAGCCGCGACTGGTCCGAGACCCGGCCGGAATGGGCGCTGGCCGGCTGCCGCGCCTTCATCGCCGCGCCGCGCGCCGCGACACGGGGCCGCGACCTCGCCGGCACGGCCTTCCTGCACGACTACGATTGGAAGCTGGATGGAGGCTTCGGCGTGCTGGAGCTGATCCTGACGGCGCCGGTCGTCGTGGCGAGCTGGATCAGCCTGCAATACTACGGCTCGGTCGTGGCGCCGGAGGCCTTCGGCGGCGGCAACAAGCTGCTGCACAACGTGACCGGCGGCGTCGGCGTGGTGGAGGGCAATGGCGGCGCGCTGCGCACCGGACTGCCCTGGCAGTCCGTACATGATGGCGAGCGCCTGGCGCATGAGCCGCTCCGGCTCAGCGTCGTCCTGGCCGCGCCGCAGGAGGCGATCGATACCATCCTGCGGCGGCACCCACAGGTACGGCCCTTGTTCGACAACCGGTGGCTGCACCTGTTCGCGATCGACGATCAGGGCACCGTCTCCCGCCGCCGCGGCGACGGCGCCTGGCAGGCCGAGGCACCCGGGGCCCTGGCCTGACCCCGGGCGTTGGCTTCAGCCGCCGTACAGGATCGAGTAGCCGTCCCAGTTCACGTCGATGTTGCTGCCGACGAGGACCGTGTGCATGTCCGCGACATCGTCGAAGCGCCCGTTCGCGTCCGCCACGTCGACCAGGATGCGGGTTGCCGTCACGATGTCATCCCCCTCCCAGTTCAGCACCTGGATGTTCTTCTCGTAGCGGATCGAAAGAGCCACGATTCCGGCCTCCACCGCCTGCGCATTGGCGGAGCCGCCGCCGAAGAACTGCACTTGGTCGGCATCGATGCCGGTGAACTGGAGACGGTCACCGAGGTGGAAGTTCGTGATGTAGTCGCGCGCCTGGCTCGTCGTGCCCGATTCCGCACGCAACGCGGCGCGGGACGAGCCCTCGTAGACAAAGATGTCGAAGTCGACGCTGCCGAACAGGTTGTCGCCGTCGTCGCCGCCCGAGATGAGGTTTGCGCCGCGGAAGCGTGCATCGGCGTAGACCGTGTTCGCCGCGAAGTCACCGGCATGGATGACATCCCGGCCGCCCTCGCCGTACAAATAATCCGCGCCGCTGCCGCCGATGATGACGTCCCCGCCGCCTCCGGCCCGGACCACGTCATGGTCCGCACCGGTTTCGATGACGTCTGAGCCCATCGTGCCGCGGATCGACTGGTTGCCGGCGCTGCCGCTGACGATGATCGAATCCGCGGAGGATGCGCGCGCGGCCAGCAGGGAGAAGACCTCCGAGTGGTCGGCGTCCAGCCCGTTCTGGGCCGCATGGACACTGGCCGCCGTATCCGTCACCCGCAGGTGGTCGGCACCGGTGACCGCGTTGCCCGTGGCGGATTCGTTGTCGTAGGCCGCCACCACATCGTTAATGCCGTAATAGGTGCGGCCGTTCGTGTCTGTCGCATAGATGCTCTCGGCGGCCGGACGGAAGGTTTCGGCCGACGCGACGTTGAAGTGGCCCGATACCTCGACGAACACCGCCCGATGATCGCCTTCCAGATCCGTCGCCGGGTTGCCGCGCATGAAGCCCAGGCGTCCCGCGCTGCCATCGCCGATCGCAGCCAGCATCGCCGTGGTGCTGTCCTGCACCCAGAACGCGTAGCCAAGGCCGGAGGGGCCGGTCGTCTCCTCGTTGGCCGCGACAAAGCTGCCGATCTCGGCGGCGGTGCCGCGGATGTAGGCGATATCGGTCCGCCCGGCATTGCCGTAGCCGATGGCGGTGCTGGCCTGGGCCGTGGTCAGGAAGGGCCACCCATAGCTCTGCGTGGTCACCGCAATGTCGACAGCGGCGTTGCGCACCGTGGCACCGATGGCGTCCACATTCGCAAAGGTATCCCGGATGCCGAAGGTCACGGCGCCGGTCGCACCGTCGCGGGCCAGGATGGTGGCTGCCTCGCCGGCCTGGGCCAGGTTGCTCGCCGTGAGGTCCACCGCGGCCGTGACAGCCGCCATGTCACCGTTCGCAAGGGCATAGGAGCCGTCCACGATGCTGTAGACCGCCTCGGCATCGCGGGCATGGATGATCTCCGCCTGCCAGACGCGTGCCGCCTCGGTCGCCCCCACCGCGGTGGCGAGCGTCACGATGTCCGCAACCCCTGCCGCCGAGGAGGCGAGGTTGCCCGCCGTATCCGCAAGGCTGAAGGTCAGGTCAGCCAGTTCGATGGAACCGGCAGACACATCCTGTAGATTTGGCAGGGCCAGCAGCGCCTGAACCTGCGCCACCGTCATCGGACCCAGCGCGTAGCTGCTGAGCCTGACCACTCCGACATCGCCCAGGAACCCCTGCGCCTCTTCCGACAGGATGCGCTGCCAGGTGTCCGTGAGCGCCGTGCAGGTCAGTGCCCCGTCGCCATTCGCCGCGTCGATGGCCGCGAGGTCATCCACCGTGGCGACTCCGGTGGCCGCGACATCGGTGCCGGCCACGATGAACGGGTCTACCTCGCCGCCCGCGATCAGGTTCGCCAGCGAGTCGGCGACCGCCGTATAGACCAGTGCACCGTCACCGTTCGCGGCGTCGATGGCCGTCAATTGCGCGATCGTCGCAGCATCCTGCACCTCGACGTCGATGCCCGCGGCGACGTATCCGCCGGCATTCGCGGCCAGATCCGCCGCCATACCCGTGAGTGTGGTGTAGACCAGCGCGCCGTCGCCGTTGGTGGCGTCCAACGCCGCAAGCTGCGCCAGACTGGCGGCGTCGGTCACCGTGAGGTCGGTGCCCGGGACGATGAAGCCACTGACCGTATCGGCCACGACCAGGTTGCCCACGGTGTCAGCGATAGCGGAGTAGGCAAGCGGCCCGGTGACCACGGCCGAGAGGTTGGCAAGATCTGCGACCGCCGGGCCATCGGTCAGCGTGACGCCGCCCTGCGCGCCGGCGACAACGGGCCGCACCTCGGCTTCGTCCAACAGGTTCGCCAGGGCATCGCGGATCGCGTAGGTCCCGTTGACGGTGGAGGCCTCCGCCTGGGCCACAGAAAGGGTCAGGATGACACCTTCATCGACCTCGTAGGCGTCGATCGTGCCAAGGTCGGGGTTGCCGGATAGATCGACCTCCTCCGACACCAGGACCGTCACATCGACTGCGGCGTCGATGCGGGACAGGTCCGTGCCTGGCGTGATGCCGCCCAGCACGAGGACGCCGTTCTGCACCACGATGCCGGAGAGCGCAGGTGCCTCGGCCGCCAGAATGAGGCCGTCGAGGGCCAGCGCCTCGACCTCGTCGAAGTCGGTGACCGTCGCCTCGACGCCTTCCCGCGTGAAGCGGGCCGTGGTGCCATCCAGGGCCAGGACCAGGTCGCCACGTGCCGTGCCGGAGAAGACGACCATGCCATCGGCGTCCACAGTGGCGGCGAAGGTGGGGGGCAGCGGCCGGCGGCCCTCCGCTTCGCCGTAGATGAGATAATGCGTCAGCGGGTTCATGCCCGATGTGCCGACGTCGGGATTCTCGGCCAGGTAGAACGCCGTGTCGAAGGCTTCCGAGGGATTCCGGCCCTCCTGCTCACCAAAGGACAGATAGTGCTCGAGCGGGTTCAGGCCTGCCTCGGCGACATCGGGGTTCGAGGCGAGGTAGTAGGCCGTATCGAAATGGGGCGAAGGGTCGCGACCCTCCTGCCAGCCATAGGTCAGGAAATGCTCGAGCGGGTCGATCCCGAAGGCCACCACGTCGGGGTTGGTCTCAAGGTACCATTGCGCGTCGTACAGGGCGTTCGGAGCCCGACCTTCGGAGTGTCCGTAGGTCGTGTAGTGCTCCTGGGCGGTCATCCCTGAGTCCGCGATGTCGGGATTGCGCAGGATGTAGAATGCTTCGTCGACCGGGAGGTGCCGGCTGTAAATCATTTGAACCAAGATCCTGAGCTCCAAGCGCAATTTTGCCTGGCTCATTTACTCCTGGCGTTACCTAAAGTGTCGAGGTGCTCACACTCAACAAAATTGTTAAAGATTGCTTATACGTTTGGCCATGATTACGTTCTTATACCGCACAGTCTTCTTGCTGAGATAAGTTGTTCATTGTGACATTGGTTCCTGGGCATTGGTGGCGCCGCATTTTCTGGAGGTGTGGTGAGCGCTGGTTGTGCCGGCGTTGCCGCCGCATCCCCGGTATTTTCCAGCACCGCCGGCAGCCGGCCTGCATCGCGAGACCGGAGGGTATGTTCGCACCCCCCTGGTATTGATCACAAAATCCTTTGGCGGACCCGCTCGGGCCGCTCCACGCCTCGTCGCCATGCGTCACGATCCCGCATGGCCGCGCGCATCACGCCACTTTCGACCAGCACGCATTTTCCTGGCTTGAGCCAACGGCCGCCGCGATGAACTGCATGCCCCGCATTCCCTCATGGATGCCCGGCACCAGGGTGCAGGCGGCCTGGGGTGGGCGCGCCTCGCGCACGGCCGTGACCTGCTCGGCAAAGTCGCGATAGAGCTGGGCGAAGGCCTCGAGATACCCCTCCGGATGCCCCGCCGGTATGCGCGTGGCATGCGCGGCGGCCGGCAGGGCGCCGGCGCCACCGCGTCGGATCGCACGAGGCGGCTCGCCGAAGGGCGAATGGAGCAGCAGGTTCGGCTGTTCCTGCGCCCATTCCAGCCCGCCGAGGGTGCCATACACCCGCAGCCGCAAGGCATTCTCCTGCCCAGGCGCGACCTGTGAACACCAGAGCATGCCGCGCGCCCCGCCGCCGAAGCGCAGAAGGATGTGCGCGTTGTCATCCAGAACCCGCCCGGGGACGAAACTCGCGAGATCGGCAGCGAGGCTTTCCACCTGCAGGCCGGTTACGAATTCCGCAAGGTTGAAGGCATGCGTCCCGATGTCGCCGATGCTGCCGCCCGCCCCGCTGCGCTGCGGGTCCGTGCGCCAGGCGGCCTGCTTCTGCCCGGTGTCCTCGAGCGCATTGGTCAGCCAGTCCTGCGCATACTCCACCTGAACGATCCGCAGGTCACCGAGCGTACCCGCCGCCACCATCTCGCGCGCCTGGCGGATCAGCGGATAGCCCGTGTAGTTGTGGGTCAGCGCGAACAGGGCGCGGCTGGTCATCACCGCCTGTTCCAGGCTTCGTGCATCAGCCATGGTGTGACACAATGGCTTGTCGCATATCACGTGGATGCCGGCCTGCAGGAAGGCGATTGCCGGGCCGGCATGCAGGTGGTTCGGCGTGACGATCGCCACGACCTCCACCCCATCCTCGCGTGCCGCTTCCCGCGCCACCATCTCCCGCCAGCTCTCGTAGCTGCGTTCCGGCGCAACATGCAGTTCGGCGGCGCTGGTGTGCGCCCGGGCCGGATCTGCGGAAAAGGCCCCGGCGACCAGTTCGTAGCGATCATCGATCCGTGCCGCGATGCGATGCACGCCGCCGATGAACGCGCCCTGCCCACCGCCCACCATCCCGAGCCGCAGGCGCCGGCTTATCGCCCGAGCCTCAGCATGGCGCGGTTCGCCGCGGCGTCCGCGCCGCTCGCCGCGAAGTCGTCGAAGGCGCGCGAGGCGACCTGGATGATGTGGGCGGCGATGAAGGGCGCACCCTCCGTCGCGCCCTGCTCGCTGTCCTTGATGCAACACTCCCACTCCAGCACCGCCCAGCCGTCGAAGCCGTACTGGCTGAGGCGGGAGAACACCGCGCCGAAATCCACCTGGCCATCGCCGAGCGACCGGAAGCGCCCGGCCCGTTGCGCCCAGGGCGCGTAGCCGGAGTAGACGCCCTGCCGCCCGGTCGGGTTGAACTCGGCGTCCTTCGCGTGGAAGGCGCGGATGCGGTCGTGGAAGATATCGATGAAGGCGAGGTAGTCGAGTTGCTGCAGCACGAAGTGGCTGGGGTCGTACAGGATGTTGCAGCGCGGATGGTTGGCTACACGCGACAGGAACATCTCGAAGGTGGTGCCGTCGAACAGATCCTCCCCCGGGTGGATCTCGTAGCAGACATCGACGCCCGCCTCGTCGAAGGCGTCCAGGATCGGCCGCCAACGCCGCGCCAACTCGTCGAAGGCTGTCTCGATCAGCCCGGCGGGGCGCTGCGGCCAGGGATAGGCGTAGGGCCAGGCCAGCGCGCCGGAAAACGTCGCGTGCGCCGTCAGGCCGAGGCGGCGGGAGGCGCGGGCGGCCAGCTTCATCTGCTGCACGGCCCAGTCCTGCCGTGCTGCCGCATTGCCGCGCACCTCCGGCGCTGCGAAGCCGTCGAACGGGATGTCGTAGGCCGGATGCACGGCGACAAGCTGGCCCTGGAGGTGCGTGGACAGTTCCGTCAGCTCCAGCCCCGCCTCGGCCAGCGTGCCGCGCACCTCGTCGCAGTAGTCCTGGCTCTCGGCGGCGCGCGCCAGGTCGAACAGGCGGGCGTCCCAGCTCGGGATCTGCACGCCCTTGTAGCCATGTCCGGCGGCCCAGCGCGCGATGGAAGGCAGCGTGTCGAAGGGGGCCGCGTCGCCGGCGAACTGGGCAAGGAAGATCGCTGGCCCCTTGATCGTCTTCATCCGCATCCTCCCCTGGTTCAGCGCTTTGCGAAATGCCGCGCATTCACGGTGCGCAGTGCCTTCAGGTAGACATTCTGCTCCGCGCCGGGAATCAGCGTCACGTCATCCTGTGCCGAGGCCACCCAATCCCCGGTCCAGACGCCCAGCGTGCGGCCACCATCCGTCACGGGCCACAGCCGGGCGCCGCTGACATAGTTCATCCAGGGCATCTCGCACTGCGTGATGCAGTAGGAGAAGCTGCGTTCGGTGTCGTCCAGGTGCAGCAGCTTCTCGTGCAGCGGGCTGCCGCCGAAGCGGAAGTCGCGCGTGCCGGAGACCTTGTCGCTGCGCACGCCGTCGATCATGTGCATCTGCGTGATGTCGTCGTGCCATGCGCCCATGCCGGAGAAGTCGCGGATCACCCGCCAGACGGCATCGGCAGGTCCGTCCAGCACCGTGCTGCACCACACCTTGTTCGGCTGGAAGCCCGCCCAGCGGCGCGCGCCCGACGGGGCGGTGCGGCCCATGACCAAGGGCTTCAACGCATCCCAGCCCGCCTGGAACACGTGCGTGCCGATGATCTCGACATACTTGCCGCGATCCTCCGGCGCCTCGTCGAACACCGCCTCCCACTCCGCGAAGGTGCGGTCACCATCGGTCACGGGCAGCAGGCGAACGCGCGCGACGTAGTTCTCGACCGGAAAGGCCGGCGTCTCGAAATTATAGGAGAAGGCGTAGTCACGGTCGCTGAAGCTCAGCAGCCTTTCGCGCACATGCGCGCCGTTCACAAGGTGGAAGCTGCGGATACAGCCGACCACGTCGGAATCGAGCCCGTCCTCGATCTCCGATCTCACGATGGCCGGGTTCCAGCCCGGCAGGCCGTTGAAGTCGCGGATCACCGACCAGACCGCCTCGACAGGCGCATCGAGGATGGTGGAGGCATAGGCGCGGGCCATGGGATGCGTCCTCAGAAGGTAATGGATTTGAAGTCGCGGGTGCGGCCGCTGAGCGCGATTTCGGTTGGCAGCCTTTCCATGGAGGAGGCGCCGTAGAAGCCGTTGATGTTCGTCGTGTTGCGCAGGATGAAGGTGGCGTCCTCCGGCGTCGCGATCGGTCCGCCATGACACAGGACAATAATGTCCGGGCGCACGCGACGCGCGGCTTCCGCCCATTCGTCGATCAGCTTCGGGCAATCCTCCAGCTTCAACGCCGTCTGCGCGCCGATCGCGCCGCCGGTGGTCAGGCCGAGGTGCGGCACCAGGATGTCGGCGCCCGCGCGCGCCATCTCCGCCGCCTCCTCCGCGTTGAAGACGTAGGGCGTGGTGAGCATGTCCTTCGCATGCGCCAGGCGGATCATGTCGATCTCATGCCCGAAGCCCATGCCGGTTTCCTCCAGGTTGGCGCGGAAGGTGCCGTCGATGAGACCGACCGTGGGAAAGTTCTGGATACCGGCGAAGCCGAGCGCCTTCAGCTCGTCCAGCAGATGGTCCATGATGGCGAAGGGATCGGTGCCGTTGACGCCGGCGATGACCGGTGTGCGCTTGACCACCGGCAGCACTTCGCGCGCCATCTCCTTCACGATCTCGTTCGCGTTGCCGTAGGCCAGCAATCCCGCGAGGGAGCCGCGGCCGGCCATGCGGTAGCGGCCGGAATTATAGATGACGATCAGGTCGATGCCGCCATCTTCCTCGCATTTCGCGGAGAGGCCGGTGCCTGCGCCGCCGCCGATGATCGGCGTCCGGCTAGCGACCATGGCGTTGAAGCGGTCCAGCAATTCCCTGCGGGTGAAGCGTGGCATGGTCAGGTGATCTCCCGGAAGGCGGCGAGGACTGCGTCAACGAAGGCCCGGTCGTTGATCGCGGCGGGCACCTCGATCAGCTTGCGGTTGGGCGCCGGGACCAAGCCGGTACGGATGGTCTCGAACAGGGCGGCGTCGGCCTCGGGGTCGTGGAACGGCATGCCCGGCACGTCGATGGCGGAGACGCCGCCCAGCGGCAGCAGGAAGCGCACAGGACCCTCCATGCGGTTCAGTCGCTCCACCAGGAACTGGCCGATGGCGCGGTTCTCCTCCGGCGTGGTGCGCATAAGCGTCACCTGGGGATTGTGGATGTAGAGGTTGCGGCCGGCGAACTGCGGCGGCACGCTGTCCCGCGCGCCGAAATTCACCATGTCCACGGCGCCGACGCTGCCGACATAGGGCAGCCGCGTGCGGATCGCGGCGCCGAGACGGTCTTCGTCGCAGGGGAAGACGCCGCCGACCAGGAAGTCGGGCACCTCCGTCGTCGTCAGGTCGATCAGCGCGGCAATCAGGCCGGAATCCGCCAGCTTCTCCATGCTGCGGCCGCCTGCGCCGGTGGCATGGAAGACATAGCACTCGTGCGTCGCGTCCAGGGCCTCGCGCAGCATGGTCACGCAGGCGGTCGTGACGCCGAACATCGTCATGCCGATGCCGGTCTTCGCCGCAGTGGCGGTCGCGGGCGGCGCGTGCAGCGCCATGCCGGCGGCGGCATGCGCGGCGTTGGCGATGACGCGGCGCGAGATCGGGTTGAGCCCCGCAACATCCACCACCGAATACATCATCGCGAGGTCGGTCGGCCCGACATAGGCCGCGACGTTGCCCGATGCGACCGTGCTGACCATCAGCTTCGGCGTCCCGATCGGCAGCGCCCGCATCGCCTGCGTCACCAGCGCGGTATTGCCCGAGCCACCGAGGCCAAGCACCGCGCCGATATCCGTGCGCGCCGAAAGCCAGCGCGTCAGCGCCTCCGCCATCGCCGCCACCGCGGCGCCGCGGTCGTCGTGACCGAGCACGGCGCCCGCGCCCTGCGGGTGGTGCGCCGCGATCTCGGCGGCAGGCACATCGGCGCCCTCGCCCGGACCCTTTGTGCCCACATCCACCAGCACCGGTTCCGCACCCGCCTCGCGCAGGCAGGTGGCGGCAAAACGCAGCTCCTCCGCCTTCGTGTCCATCGTGCCGATGACATAGACCCTTGCCATCCCCGCCTCTCCCCTCAATGCCCGCCGCCGGCAACGCCGAGGTAGCGGCGTTGCAGGTCTGGATCTTCCGCCAGGCGCTTCGCCGGCATGGTCGTGGCGATGCGGCCCGTCACCATCACGGCAACCTCCTCCGCCACCTCGGTCGCAACGCGCAGGTTCTGCTCGACCAGCAACAGGCCCATGCCATCCGCCGGCAGCCCACGCAGCACTTCGATCAGGTGGTCGACGATGACGGGGGCAAGGCCCTCGCTCGGCTCATCCATGATCACCAGCCTGGGGTTCATCAGCAGCGCGCGCGAGATGGCGAGCATCTGCTGCTCGCCCCCCGACAATTCGGTGCCGCCATTGCGGCGGCGCTCCGCGAGACGCGGGAAGGTTTCGTAGACCCGGTCGATGGTCCAGCGCGCGCCGCGGGTCGCGACAAGGCGCAGATGCTCGTCCACGGTCAGCGACGGAAAGGTGCGCCTTCCCTGCGGCACCAGCGCGATGCCACGGCGCGCGATGCGGAATGGTGGCAGGCCGCCCAGCGATGTCCCGTCCAGGCTGATGGCGCCCTCGCTGGCCCGCACCAGACCCATCACGGCCTGGCACAGCGTGGTCTTGCCCATGCCGTTGCGGCCGACGATGGCGACGGGCGCCGCGCCGATGCTCAGGGAGACGCCCTGCAGGATATGCGCCTGCCCGAAGCGGACATGCAGGTCGCGGACCTCCAGCATCAGTGCCCGCCCCCGAGATAGATGGCCAGCACCACGGGGTCCGTCGCGATCCGGTCCGGCGGCGCTTCCACCACCACCTCGCCGTCCTTCATGACGGTGACGATGTCGGCCGCCGGCAGCGCGATGTCCATGTCGTGCTCGATCAGGATCAGCGTCAGCGTGCGCGGCAGGTCGTGCAGCAGCTTGAGCAGCTCCGGGCGATCGCCTGGCGAAAGGCCGGCCGCCGGTTCGTCCAGCATCAGCACGCGCGGATCACCGGCCAGCGCCATGCCGACCTCGAGCTGCCGGCGCTGGCCGTGGCTGAGGCTGGAGACCTCCGCCGCCAGCAGGTGCGACAGGCGCATGCGCTCCGCCAGCTCCCGCACCTTGGCGAGCGCCTCGTCGCACGGCGCGGGACGGCGGAAGGAGAAACGGTTCGGTCGCGTGCCGCGCACGGCGATGAACAAATTGTCCTGCACGGTCAGGCCGTTGAACAGCAGCGAGGTCTGGTAGGTGCGTCCGATGCCCAACCGCGTGCGCTGGTGTGGCTTCAGCCGCGTGATGTCGGTGCCGAACAGCGCAATGTTGCCGGCGGTTGGTGGAAAATCGCCGCAGATCGTGTTGAACAGCGTCGTCTTGCCGGCGCCGTTGGGGCCGAGCACGGCGCGGCGCTCGCCCGGCTGCACATCGAAGCTTAACTCGTGCAGGGCCTGCAGGGCGCCGAAGCGGCGGCTGACGCCGCGAAGCGAGATGGCCGGTGGGTTCACGATCTGCCAGTGCTGGACATGCAGGGCCGGCGGCTGCCGGCCCCTGTGGAAGAAAATCAGGCCGCGACGCAACCCGCATTGTCGCGGGACGGGGAGCCGAGTTGCAGGAACTGCGCCTCCGGCATGCCCAGCGTCTGATTGACCTGCGCCGCGCGGTCGAAGGCCACCACCACGGCACTGCCGGAGCGTTCCTCGATCTTGTTCAGGAAGATGTCGGAGATGGCCTGGCGGTTGTGGTCCAGCTTCACCGCCGCGCCGGTGGGTGCCTTGATCTCGGCCGCCGCCAGCGCCCGCTGGAACGCCGCCTGGTTGCCGGACAGGTCGCCATCCACCGCTCGCAGCGCATGCAGGATGCCATACAGGTTGGTCACGTAGTTGACGCCGTGGATGGAGGGCGAGGCGAAGCCGCCCTCGTTCGCCCAGCGGCGGCGATACCGCGCGACGAAGTCGTTCCAGGTCGGGTCGTCGATGATGTCCGCGATCGGGCCGCCGGAGATCATGCCCATCATCACCCGGCGATGCGGGCCGCGCGCTGACAGCATGGTCTGGTCCGCCATGATCGAACCGCCGACGAGCGGCTTGTTGCCACCGGCCTGCGCGTACTGTGTCATGAAGGCCAGCCCATCCGTGCCGCCATGCACCACCACCACGGCGCCTGCGCCGGAGCGGTTGATCTGTGCGATCTGGGAGGTGAAATCGGTGGTGCCGAGCGGCGCCCAGTACTGCGTGACCTTGCCGCCGAGCCGGCAGAATTCGAGGTTGAAGCCGAAGACCTGCGCGTAGGGGAAGGCATAGTCGCCTGCCGTCACCGCGACTTCCCGGATCCCCATTGTCTGGTAGACGTGCCGCCCGAGGCCGGCCATCCACTGCGTGCCGTCGGTGGAGAAGCGGAAGAAGTTGGGCGACGGGTTGCGCAGCGTGGTGTCCGACGCACCGGAGGACCCGTTGACGATGGTCCTGCCCGTCAGCGTGCGGGAATAGTCGCGCAGCGCAATGCCCTCCGCACCCGACAGCGGGCCGAGGATGATGTCCACATTGTCCTGCTCGATCAGCTTCCGCGCGCGCGCCAGCGCCACATCGGCCTGCGCGTTGGAGCTTTCGCGGATGAACTCGATGCGGCGGCCGCCGACCGTGTTCTCGATGCGCTCCAGCTCCATCGTCACGCAGCGATAGGCATCCTGCCCGCCGGTGGCGAAGGGGCCCTCCAGCGTGGTCAGGCCGCCGAGGCGGATGGGCGCACGCTGCGCGATGGCGGGTGCGGTGAGCGGTCCGGCGGCGAGGCCGGCCGCGCCCAGAAGCGCGGTGCGGCGGGTGATCCGAAATTGCATGGCCAATCCTCCTCGGTTGCTTGTTGTGGTGGTGCGCGACGCCGGATGGCCCCGCGGACGCGGTGGGCTCATTCCCGGCGCGGCGTAACCAGGCGGCGAAGCCGCGCGCCCAGGCCGATAATGCCGTCCGGCGAAGCCAGCACGATGACCAGGAACACGATGCCGATGAGCGTGTTGAAGCGGTCGCGGTCGTAGATCGTGGCCGCGAAGGTATCGAAGACGGTGAAGATCAGCGATCCGATGAAGGCGCCGATCGGATGCCCCAGGCCGCCGATGACACTCATGATCAGCACGTTGATCGAGGCGCCGAGACCGATGGAGCCGGGCGAGATGCCGATGTTGTAGATGGTGGACAGGATGCCGCCGCAGCCCGCGACGAACCCCGCCACGCCGAAGGCGGCGATGCGGTGCAGCGCGACCGAATACCCCAGCGCCGCGACGCGCCGCGGATTGTCGCGGATGCCCTGCAGCACCAGGCCGAAGGGCGTCCGCACCAGGTAGAGGATGCCGAAATACAGCAGCGCGGCCGTGGCCAGCGCGATGTGATAGAACACCATGGCGTTGCGGAAATCCGCGCCGAACATCGTGGGGCCGACGACGTTGCGGATGCCCTCGTAGCCATTGAACCAGGCGATGTTGGTCTCGATGAAGCGGAACACGCCCATCGCCAGCGCCAGCGTGATCATCAGCAGGTAGATGTCCCGCGTGCGGACGCTGACGGCGCCCACCAGCAGTCCCATGGCCGTTGCCGCCAGCAGCCCGACCGGAATCGCCGTGGCATAGCCGAGCCCGCCGGCGATGCTCGGCACCGCGCCTTCGATGAACACCGCCAGCGCGTAACCCGCGACGCCTGCGATGGTCATCTGCGCCAGGGACACGAAGCCGCCATAGGTGGCCAGGAAGGTCAGCGACATGGCGATGATGCCGAAGACCAGCGCGCGGCCCAGGATGTTCGCGGTCCAGAACTGCGCCTGGTTGGCCGGCAGGATCTGCGGCAGCAGCCAGGGCAGCGCCAGCAGCAGCAGCAGGCCCGCCAGCGACCAGATGGTGGTGCGGCTACGCACGGCCGAGGATGCCCTGCGGCCGCAGCGCCAGCACCGCCACCATGATGACGAAGGTCAGGATGACGGAATAGGTCGGGAACACTGCCTGCCCGATCTGCTCCGCCAGCCCGATCAGCACCGCGCCCAGCGCGGTGCCGGTGACGCTGCCCATGCCGCCGACGATGACCACCACCAGCGAGACCAGCAGGAAACGTCCATCCGCCCCCTGCGCCAGGGGCTGCGCCGTGGCGCCGATGACGCCGCCGAGGCCCGCCAGCGCGGCGCCCAGCGCGAAGACGGCGATGCCCACCAGCGGCACGTTGACGCCGCAGGCGCCCAGCATCTCCCGGTCGTCGACGCCGGCGCGGATCATCATGCCGAGCTTCGTCCGGTTCAGCAGCAGCCAAAGCCCAATACCGACCGCCAGCGCGATGCCGATCTGCACCAGGCGGAAGGTCGGGTAGCCGCCGATGCCCGGAAGTTGCGTGGCGCCGAAGATCGCATCAGGTGCGAAGAACTGCCGCGGGGTGCCGCCGAACACGGCCAGAAGCTGGTCGGCCACGATGATCGACAGGCCGATGGTGACCAGCGCCTGCCGCAGCTCCTGCCCCTGCATCCAGCCGAGCAGCAGCTTCTGCACCACGGCCCCGAACACCGCGGCGAAGGCGACGCCGGCGGCCAGGCCGGCATACCAGGCGTACCAGACATCGCGGTCGTACAACGGCTCGAACACCGCGTAGCCGACATAGCCGGCCACCAGGTACATCGCGCCATGCGCCATGTTCACCACGCGCATCAGGCCGAAGATGAGCGAGAAGCCGCTGGCGACAATGAAGTACAGCGCGGCCAGCGTCAGCCCGTTCAACACGATGGTTGCCGCCAGATCCATGCGCCTGCCCGTTTCCCCGCGACCTCATTGGGCCGCTATCCGGGGCCAACGATGGCGGAGCAGGTGGAGCCGCCGCAAGATGGTAATTCCGCAATGTTTGGGTCAAAATGGGTAATGACCAGCAATCCCGTCCTACTCAGTCCCTGTGCGGAACTCGCTGCCGTGCGTCCGGCGGACCGGCCAGGTCGCGTCTTCCTGCCGGCGCTGGCGTCCTTTCCCGTGGACACCTGGCCGCTGGTCGCGCTGCTGCCCGTGCTCGACATCAACGGCGCCCTGGCCTCGGCGCTGGGCGCGGGGCGCCCCTTCCGAGGCGGCGCCCCGGTCGCCGGGATTTTCGCCTGCGACCCGTTCCTGCGCCTGACGGACCTCGCCGCGACGCTGCGCGCGGCCGGCATCACGCAGGTGGTGAACTACCCGACCGTGCAGATCTTCGAAGGCGAGACCGCCGCCGCCCTGGCCGCCGTCAACTACCGAGCGGATTTCGAGTTCCGGCTGCTGCTGCGGCTGGCCGGGCTGGGCTTCGCCCCGATCGCCTGCGCCACCTCACGCGCCGCGGTGGACGCGGCGCTCGAACTCGGCCTGCGGCGCATCCTGCTGCACCCGGGCGTGGCACCTCGCGCCGATTCCGCCGGCTGGTGGACGCCGCTTGCCACGCGGGTCGCTGTGGAAGGCGGGGTGGCACTGGGCTGGCAGATGCCGGATCAGGCCTCCAGCCCCAGGCGGCGCATCCGGTTGTAGAGCGTCTTGCGGGCGATGCCGAGGAAGGCGGCCGTCTCGCCGCGGCGGAAGCGGTTGCGGCGCAGCGCATCCAGGATCCAGGCGCGCTCATCTCCCGGCGAGGCCGGCGGCGCCAGGCTGGCCAGGCCGATCTGCGCCTCCAGCGTCGCGAGATCGATGCGGCCGTTGCGGCCCTCCGTGGCCGCACGCCGTAGCACCTCGGCCAACTCGCGCAGATTGCCGGGCCAGCTTCGCGCCATCAGCAGGCGCAACGCTGCCGGCTCCAGCTCCGCCGAACCGTGCTGCGCCCCGCGCAGCAGGGCGCGCGCCAGCAGGGGCAGGTCCTCCAGCCGGTCGCGGAGCGGCGGCACGACCAGGCGCTGCGCGGACAGGGCACGGGCCAGCGCCTCCCCGCCCAGGGGATGCGTCAGCACCAGCCGCGCACCGGGGATGCGCTCGGCGGGCTTGGCGAAGCGGGCGAAGCTGCCGCGCTCGATCCAGTCGGCCAGCCTGGCGCGCAGCATGGGTGGCAGCGCATCGGCGCTCTCGATCACCAAGGTGCTGTGCCGCAGTGCCAGCAGGGCGGCCGGCCCGCCTTCGCCGAACAGCCGGGCCGCGATGTCCTGCCGGGCATCGAGGAAAGTCAGCGCGCCGCTGCGGCCGCTGGCCTGGTGGATGGCGCGTGCCACCGTGGTGCGCCCGGCGCCGGGCTCGCCTTCCACCAGGATCGGCAGGTCCGTCGCCACCAGCCGGGCGATGCGCGCCATGAGCTGCCGCGCCGGCTGCGAGCGCCCGACCAGACCGGGCACCAGCGCCGCCACCGTGTCACCTTCCTGCGGCAGCAGCCGCGTGGTCTTGAAGGCGGAGGTGGTCTGCATGACGGACATCTCGAGCGGCAGCCGGTCCAGCGTCGAGCCGCCAAGGTAGCCATCGGCGCGGGAGGCCTCGCACACCTGTTGCAGGTGGCTCGGGTCGATGATGGGCCCGCCCTCCACAAAACAAAGCGTGCCGGGCGCGCGGCGGCGGATATGGGCGAACAGGCGCCGCGCCCGTTCCGCCGCCTGGTCCAGCGGTACGCCGCTTGGCACGCCCTGGCTGCCGCCGGAATTCCAGCCGAAGTTCAGGCACAGCCGCTCCACCTTCGCCTCCAGCAGCGCATCCACCTCCGCCCGCGTCTTGGCGTAGCCGAGCGTCGCCAGGCCGTATCCGGGCGCTGCGCGCAGCATCTCGACCTCCCTCGGGAAGCCGAGGCCGGCCGCCTCCAGCGCCGCGCGGAAGCTGCCGTCGAGGTGGATGGCGGTAGGGAAGTTGGCGACGCCGTTGTAGCCGGCCTCGCTGATGCGGCGCAGCAGGGCCGGGATGGAAAGCCGCGGGTCGCAGGCGGCGGCGCCGAAGAAGACCGGGACGGAAACGCGGTCCAGGATTTCCTGCCGCGCAAAGGCATCGGTGAAGGCGTTGCTGTCGCGGATCGGCAGCATGGCGGCCAGCGATGGCGCGCCCATCACGCGCAGGCGCCCGGCGGACAGCACCAGCAGGAAATCCGCCCCGCCATCCACCGCGGCGCGCGCCGTCATGCCCAGGCCGATGGCGGCCCCGACGAGGATTTCCATCCGCTTCGCCATGCACCTATCCTTGCCCAGCGTCGCGGGGTTTAGCGCAGGGCGAGGCGGAGGGTCAGCCTGTTCACGGCTTCCGACGTGCCGTTGGGTCAGGCGGACGGTCGGTCGGCTTTCCATTGCGACTTGTCGTGGGCAATTCGCATTGATACGTTATAGCACCGGTTTTCGGTGCGCCGGATGTCCCGTATCCCCTTGCGACGGAGAACCGGCCGATGGCTCGCAGAATTCCGCAACCGGAAGCCGGCGGTGCGCCTCCGTCTTTCATTCGGGAGCAGGCCACCGCGCGGGCCCCGCGCGCCAACCGCTAGATCCAGGGCACACGGATGGCGCGGATCGCACTCGCGGGGTTCTTCGGCCGCGGCAACGCCGGCGACGAGGCGCTGCTGCAATGCACCTACGAAGCACTCTCGCCGCACCATGAAGTCGCCATCGGCGCAAACGCCACCGCCTCCCACCCCGCGTTCCGCAGCTGGTACCCCTATGATGGCTGCAGGATCTACGACGACGCCTCGATCGGTGCCTGGCTCGCACTCGGTGCGCAGGCCACGGTCATCGGCGGCGGCGGGCTGCATGTGGGATTCGCCGCACATCTCGCGCTGGCCACGCGCTTCGCCGGCGGGCGGACGGTGCTGGCGGGCACCGATGCCCTCGACTTCCTGAAGCGGACGGAGGTGGAGCGCTCCGTCCTCGGCTACCTCGACGGGTTCGACCTGGTGGCGCTGCGCTTCCGCGCCGGCGTGGAGGCGCTGCGGCGGCTGGGGCTCGAACGCGTCCAGCTCGGTGCCGACTGGGCCTTCGCGCTGCGCATGGCGGCCGCGCCGGAGCAACGGCCGGCTGGCGATATCTGCTGCGTGGTGGTGCGCGAATGGAATGCCGCCGCACTTGGCCAGGGCTTCCGCTTCCACCTGCACCTGCTGCTGCACGGGCTGCGGGCGCGCGGCCTTTTCCCGCTGCTCGTCCCCTTCTCGCCCGAGGACGAGCGTCTGGCACGTAGCCTGGCTGGCTTGCTCGACGTGCCGGTGCTGCCGATCTGGTGGAATCCGCGCGCCATCAAGGGGCTGTTCGCGCAGTCGGCGATGGTGGTCTCGGTCGGGCGGCTGCATCCGCTGATCTTCGCGGCCCCGCTCGACAAGCCGGTCTGCTACCTCGCCCCGGCGCTCGATGGGGCCGGGCCACCGGCGATCGGCAAGATCGCCTGCGTCACCGAGGAGCTCGGCATCGCCGCCTTCCGGACCGTGGAGGATTTGCTGCGCGGGCTCGACGCCGGGGAAATCCGCCGCGCCGATCCGGAGGCGGTGGCGGAGGCGGAGGCGCGGCTGGCCGGTATGGTCGCGGACGTGCTCGAAGTGCTGGGCTGACGCCGGCGCCTGCGAGAGCGCGCTGGACGTCGCGCGAATGCGCGCTGGACAAGAATTCGCTGAGGAATCAGGATTCTGGCTAGATTGCCAGGAGTTCCACCCCGCGTGTCCCCACGCCCGCTCCGCAGCCACCAGACCGAACTGCTCGGGCTCGTCCGCGCCATCGCCGCGGGCGAGGCCTCGGGCGTCAGTGACATTCTCGCCGCCGTCACGCCGGGGGGCGGCAAGTCCCTGCTGCCGGTCATCGCCGCCCAGGCGCTGATCGGCGCCGGCCTGTGCGAGCGCATCTGCTGGGTGGTGCCACGCGACAGCCTGCGCCTGCAGGCGGAGGAGGCCTTCGCCGATCCCGCCTGGCGCAGCGCCTTCGGCCATGGCCTGTCTGTCCGCGCCGCCGACAACACCCCCGACCCCTGCCGCGGCTTGGCCGGCTACGTCACCACCTACCAGGGCATCGCCGCCGCGCCGGACCTGCACCTGGCCGAGTTCCGCCGCCACCGCACCCTGCTGGTGGTGGACGAGGTGCACCATTTGCCGAGCCTCGGCCACAACGACAATGCCGGCGGGGAGGTTGATGACGCTGCCGGCTGGTCGGCGGCGATCGAGCCGCTGTTCGGCCTGGCGGCGCAGCGCCTGCTGCTGTCCGGCACGCTGGAGCGCGCCGATGGCCGCCGCATCCTGTGGCTGCCCTACCGCCGCGGCGCCGGGGGGCGGGAGGAGGTGGACCTCGGCGCCCCCGGCTGGGCCGTCATCGGCTACAGCCGCGCCCGGGCGCTGGCGGAGCGCGCCGTGCTGCCGGTGTCCTTCGGCGCGCTGGATGGCGAGGCCTCCTGGCTGGGGCCGGAGGATGCGCAGGGCGAGCGCGCGCATCTCGGCCCGCACCGCCTGCGTGCGCCGGCACCGCATGAGGCAACGCGCCCTGCCCTGTTCACCGCGCTGCGCACCGGCTTTGCCGAGGCCCTGCTGCGTCGCGCTTTCGACGCCACGCGAACCCTGCGCGCGGAACGCCGTGCGCAAAGGCCGCCGGATGCACCGGCCCGCGGACTCGGCAAGCTTCTGGTGGTGGCGCCGGACCAGGTGCAGGCGCGGCGCTACCTGGACACCCTGCGCCGCTGGGTGCCGCCGGCACAGGCCGGGACGGTGGCGCTGGCGGTCTCCCAGGAACGCGACGCGCATGAGACGCTGGCGGCCTTCCGGCTGACGCCCGAACCCTCCATCCTGGTCACCGTCGCCATGGCCTATGAGGGGTTGGATGCGCCGGAGGTTTCCGTGGTGGCCGCCCTGACGCATGTGCGGTCCCGCCCCTGGCTGGAGCAGATGGTGGCACGCGCCACGCGGGTGGACCCGCAGGCCGGCCCCTACGCCACGCAGCGCGCCACGGTGTTCCACCCCGACGACCCGCTGTTCGCGCGCTTCCGCTGGCGGATGGAGCGCGAGCAGGGCACGCGGGCGAAGCCGCCGCGCCCGGCGCGCCAGTCCAGCCTGCCGCTGCCGGAATGGCTGGAGGCGGAAATGGCCGAGACGCGGGAACGCCAGGGCATCGTGCCGCTCGAGAGCAACGCTCTGGCGCTGCGCCTGTCCACGCTGCGGCCGGGCCCCGATCTGGCGCAGGGCCTCGCCGCGGCGCGCGCGCCCGATCCGCAGGGCACGCTGCTGGAGCCGCCCTCGATCGCCGAACGGCGCCTGCGGCAGCGCGTCGGCGAATTGATCGCGGCGCAGGCGGTGGAGGACATGGCGGATGGCCTGGCCACCGCATTGCCGCGTGGCAACGGGCTGTACCATGCCTACAACGCGGTGCTGAAGCACGCGACCGGCGGCAAGGGACGCGCCGCGATGTCGCTGGCGGAGCTGGAGGCGGCGCTGGAATGGCTCGGCCGCAACCGGCTGCACGACCACCTGCACCTGCTGGAGGACGACCACCGCTTCGGCTGGCGCGCCCGCCCGCAAGGCTCGTGGAAGCCGCCATCGCGGGCCCTGCGATGACCGGCGCAGCGAAAAGGAGAAGCTGTCATGCCCATACCCACCCGCGACCGCGCCCGGGCCTTCTGCGACCGCTTCGGCCTGCGGGTGCCGATCCTGCTGGCGCCGATGGCTGGCTCCAGCCCGCCGGGCCTCGCCGCCGCGGTGGCGAATGCCGGCGGCTTGGGCGGCTTCGGCGCGTTGATGTCGAACCCCGACGCCATGCGCGACTGGGCCGCGCAGTTCCGCGGGCGCAGCAACGGCGGCTTCCAGGTCAACCTCTGGATCCCGGACCCGCCGCCGGCCCGTGACGCGGCGCATGAGGCGCGGGTGCGGGCGGCGCTTTCAAACCTGTCGGGGATCGAGGTGCCGGACCCGGACCCAGGCCGCCTGCTGCCGGACTTCGCGGCGCAGTGCGAGGCGATGGTCGAGGTCGCGCCGGCGGTGGCCTCCTCCATCATGGGGCTGTTCCCGCCGGAGGTGGTGGCGCGGCTGAAGGCGCGCGGCATCGCCTGGTTCTGCAACGCCACGACCGTCGCCGAGGCCCGCGCAGCGGAGGCCGCCGGTGCCGATGCCGTGGTGGCGCAGGGCGCCGAGGCCGGAGGCCATCGCGGCAGCTTCGAGGATGCGGCGGCGGAGCACACGCAGATCGGCCTGTTCGCGCTGCTGCCGCAGGTGGTGGACGCGGTCCGCATCCCCGTCATCGCCGCCGGCGGCATCATGGATGGGCGCGGCATCGCCGCGGCGCTGACGCTGGGCGCCAGCGCGGTACAGATGGGCACCGGCTTCCTGCGCTGCCCGGAAGCCGCGATCCACCCCGCCTGGGCGGCCGCGATCGGGCGCACGGCACCCGAGGATACGGTGCTGACCCGCGCCTTCAGCGGCCGCCTGGCGCGCGGCATTCGCAACGAGGTGACCGAGGCCTTCGCGGGACCGGAGTTGAAGCCCGCCCCCTATCCGGTGCAGCGCGCCCTGATGGTGCCGGTGCGGGCGGCGGCAGAGGCGGCGGGGATTGCCGCGCAGATGCAGAGCTGGGCCGGCCAGGGCGCGGCGCTGTCGCGGCCGGAGCCGGCGGATGCCCTGGTGCGGCGGCTGTGGGGGGAGGCGCAGGCGCTTCTGCCATAAGACATCCCCCTCATTTGGTGTTGCATGGAGCATCACATGCTGCCATCCTCTCGTCCTGGAGGTAAGCCATGGCCAGTGCCGTCCTAAGCCTGACCCCATCAGCCGGCCCTGTCCGGCCACCACAGACCTTCGCGCGGGAGGAAGACCGGGCGCGCCTGACCGCGTCCTCGATCCTGGCGCTGCGCGGCCTCGCCAAGGCCTGGGCGCTCACGGGGCCGGAGGCCGCCATCCTGCTGGGCGTCTCCGAAAGCACCTGGGACCGGATCAAGGCCGGCACCTGGCGCGGCGTCCTGTCGCAGGACCAGCTCATGCGGGTATCCGCGATGATCGGCACCTTCAAGGCGCTGCACCTGCTGTTCGCAAACGATATGGCCGATCGCTGGGTGCGGCTGCGGAATGCGGGTCCGTTGTTCACCAACCTGTCCCCACTCGAGGCGATGATGGAGCGCGGCATTCCCGGCATGATCGAGATCCGGCAGCATGTCGACGCGCTGCGCGGAGGCCTCTGACTTCCCTTGGACCATCCCGTCCTGCGGCTGGCCGAACCGCGCATCGTCCGCCTGGTCTCGACCGCCCGCCTGCGCGACCCCGTGCTGCATCTTCTGTTGCGCGACCCGGCACTGGGCGACCTGCCACGCGAGCGGCTCGATGCCATCGCGGCCGATTTGGCGGAGATCGAGGGTGCGACCAGTGCGCGCCTGACCCTGGAATCCGCCGCCGCCTCGCTGTTCCCGCGCGGCCGGCCGCACGCCAATTTGGTGAACGCCGCCTTTGCCTATGGCCGCCCGCGCGAAGCCAACCGCTTCAGCCCGGCGGGCCGCGGCGCCTGGTATGCCGCGCTGGAGGTCGAGACCGCGCTCGCCGAGGTGCACTTTCACCTCACGCGCAGCCTGCGGGAGGCCGGCTCCTTCCAGGCCACGGTGGAGTGGGGCGAGCTGTGGGCCAGCGCCGCCGGCGAGTTCGTCGACCTGCGGGACGTCGAGCCGAAGCCCACCTGCCTCGATCCCGATCCCGCCATCGGCTACCCGGCCGGCGTCGCATTGGCGGAGGAAGCCCGTGCCGCGGGGCTGAACGGCATCGTCTATCCCAGCACGCGCCATACCGGCGGCACCTGCCTCGTGGCGCTGTGGCCACATGCGGTGCAGTCCGTGGCGCAGGGCGCCGTCTGGCGCATGTCATGGGCCGGCACGCCGGAGCCTGCCGTCGAGCGGTTGACCTGATCCGGCGTGACGGCGCCAAGGCCGCCCTCGGCAGGGTGGTGCTGGACTACTCCGGCCTGACGCCCGCTGCCTGGGCAACGCCGGCCCAGGTGGCGACCTCCTCCGCCACCTCGCGCGCGAAGGCATCCGCGGGGCCGGCCGCGGGCGTGATGCCCTGCGCCAAGAGCCGGTCGGCGACCGCCGGACCGCGCACGACCTGGGCCATCGCCGCGTTGATGGCCTGCGTCAGCTCGACCGGCATCCCCGCCGGACCGAAGGTGGCATACCAGTTCACCGCGGTCAGGCCGGGATAGCTGTCGTTCATGCTGGGCACGTCCGGCAGCACCGGCGAACGCTCCAGCCCCCCGATCGCCACCGGGATCATCCGGCCGCCCTGGATGTGCGGCAACGAGTTGACCAGGTTGTTGATCGTGGCCTGCACCTCGCCCGCCAGCAGCGCCGTCGTCGCCGGCGCCGCGCCGCCATAGGCGACGTGGGTGATGTCGATGCCCGCCATCGCCTTCAGGCGCTCCATCGCCAGGTGGTTGTTCGTGCCATGCCCGGCGGAGCTGTAGTTGAAGGCGCCCGGCCGCGCGCGGACCGCCGCGACGAATTCGCCAAGGCTGCGCACGCCCATCGCGGGGTGCACCACCAGCACGAAGGGACCGTCGGCCAGGCGGATGATCGGCGTGAAGTCCCGCAGCGTGTCGAAGGGAAGGTTGCGCAGCACCGCGGGGTTGATGGCGTGGGAGTTCGCCGTGATCAGCAGCGTGTGCCCATCCGGTGCGGCACGGGCGACCACGGCGCTGCCGGTGCTGCCGCCCGCGCCGGGCCGGTTCTCCACCACCACGGGCTGCCGCCAGGCCTGTTCAAGCCCCGCGGCCACCCAGCGCGCGATCGCATCCGTCGGCCCGCCGGCGGCGAAGGGCACGATGATGCGGACGGGCCGCGAGGGGAACGCCTGTGCCTGGGCGGTGACGGACCGGCCCAGCCCGGCCGTGGCGACGGCCACGCCCAGCGCGGTGCGACGGGTGAACGCCATTGTTGTCTTCTCCCTGGTTGGCAGTCCGGCTCCTAGATCCTGGCCGAGGCGATGCGCGCACCTTCCGTCAGTGACGCCAGCTTCGCCCAGGCGATGTCGCCATGCACGGCACCGTAGCCCGCGAAGGTGCCGAAGCCGCAATCGGTACCGGCAATGACACGGTCCGGCCCGACGATGCGTGCAAAGGTCTCGATGCGTTGCGCGACCAGCTCGGGGTGCTCGACGAAATTGGTGGTGCTGTCGAGGCAACCCGGGATCAGCATCCAGTCCTGCGGCAGCGCCACGCCCTGCCAGGCGGTCCATTCATGCGCGTGGCGGGGGTTCGAGGCCTCGAACAGCAGGCCCCCGATGCGCAGCTTCAGCAGTTGCGGCAGCACGCGGGCGAGTGCGATGTCGCGCGTGTGCGGGCCCTCGTAGTTGCCCCAGCAGATATGCAGCCGCACACGGTCCGGCGCGATGTTGCGCAGCGCGTGGTTCAGGATCTCCACATGCCGCCCGGCGCGCAGCAGGAAGGCGTCCTCGTCCATCTCGGCATACAGCATGTGGCGGCCGAGCCCGAGGTCCGGCGCATCGATCTGCAGGGTCAGGCCGGCGGCGACGATGGCTTCGTACTCACGCCGCATGCCCTCCGCCAGGTCTTCCATGTAGCTGTCGATGTCGGAATGGATCTCGGAGGGCTGGAACAGCGCGATGACGCCGGGCGAGGCGCTGTTCATGAACCCCGTCCCGTAGCCCGCCGCATCCATCGCGGCGCGCATCACCGCCAGGTCGCGCGCCAGCGGGTCCATGCTCTTCACCGCGATGGGCCCGGTGCAGCAGGGGCGCCGGTAGGTCGGCGTGCCGCCGGCCTTCGCCAGCCGTTCCATGAAGGACGGAAAATCCTTCAGGTCGGCCGGCACGCGCCGCGGGCTGTCGCCGGAAAACCCGGTGAGCCGGTCCTTGATGTAGGTCGCGTAGGAGATCTTGGAGGTCTCGCCATCGGAGGGAATGTCGATGCCGATTTCGCCCTGGCGGCGCAGCACCTCATGCGTCGCCTGCTCCATCGCCTTGTCGTAGGCGGCCGGGTCGATCGGTTCCTCGCGCTCGCGCGCGAACAGCAGGTCGGCGACGATCTGGCTGCGCGGCAGGGAGCCGACATGGGTGGTCCGGATGCGGGTCATGCGGGCGTCCCTCAGGCGAAGGCCGGCGCGGCCGGCGCATCGCCACCGCGCACGACATAGGCCGCGACTTCGGCCGAGGAACTGGCCCGGAAGCTGCGCATCAGGCCCTTGGGCGTGGTGAAGGTGTCACCCGGCCCGAGGATCACCTCGCCCTCCGGCGTCATCACCTGCAGCACGCCGCGATGGACGAAGATCACCTCCTCCTCCGACCGCGCATGCATCGGCACGACGGCGCCGGAGGCCATGCGCAGTGCCCGCAGGTTGAAGCCGTGGGCCCACCAGCCGCTGATCGGGCCAGGTTGGAAGCCGTCGCCGGTTGGTGCCGGCGTGATGATCGCGAGTTCCTCCACCCCCGCCGCTGCCAGCGGCGAGGCCGGGTTGGCGACGAACTGCCGCGGCGTCACCACGCAGCCGGCGAGCTTGTCGGCCGGCGGCGTCGCCAGCCGCGCGATCTGCCCGGCATCCGGCGCGCGCTGCAACCTGGCGCCTTCGGGCACCGTCTCCCCGGCCGTGGTGTCCACCAGCCTACCCCCCTCGAGCAGCACCAGGCCGTAATGCTTGGCCAGGTCGAAGACGCGCGGTGCCCAGGTGACCTTGCCCGGGTTGTCGCGCCCCAGCACCGCGAACAGGAAGCCGGTCTCCTCGCCGATATTCTCGAAGCCGCGGTACATCTGCGTCGGGATGGAAATGACGTCGCCCACCTCCATCACCGCCTCGCCCTCGTCGGCGTTGACGCCGAAGATCATGCGCCAGCGCCCGCTGTGGACGACGAAGACCTCCGCCGTCTCGTGGCTGTGCTGGCTGTTGAGGCAGCCCGGGGGCTGGCGCGCGCCGCCGATGTTGAAGCCGTGCGCCTCGGGGATGTGCACATGCTGGTTCGGATTCTCGCTGACGCCGGGGCCGATCAGCGTGAAGTTCTCCTTCGCGTCGGAGCCGGGGGTGCGGCTGTCCACGAAGGCGTTCCGGCAGGGGATCAGGTCCGCATAGCGGATCAGGCGCTGGCTCAGCATCAGGGGGCTTCCGGGTTGAGGCGCTTCGTGGTTGCGGCATCGAACAAATGCAGGCGCGTGGCGTCGAGGCGGAGCGCGATGGTGCTGCCGATCTCGGCGCGCCAGGCGCGGTCGGCCTTGGCGATCAGCCGTGCCTCGCCGGCGATGGCGGTGACCAGAACGGCATCCCCGGTTAGCTCCACCGCGTAGATGCTGGCGTCGAGGTCCCCGGCACCGGCGGGTGCCACCGTCACATCCTCCGGCCGGACGCCGAGCACGGCGGGGCCCGCATGGTGCGGCACGCGGGTTTCCGTGCGGAAGCCGCCGGGTGCGGTGAAGACGCCGTCGCGATGCGTGCCGTGGACCAGGTTCATCGGCGGCGAGCCGATGAAGCCGGCGACGAACAGGTCCGCCGGCCGGTCATAGATCACTTCGGGCGTCGCAAGCTGCCGGATCTCGCCGGACTGCATGACGGCGACGCGATGCGCCAGCGTCATCGCCTCGATCTGGTCATGCGTCACATAGACGGTCGTGACGCCCAGCTCGTGCTGCAGGTGCTTGATCTCGGCGCGGGTCGAGACGCGCAGCTTGGCGTCGAGGTTCGACAGCGGCTCGTCCATCAGGAACACGGTGGGCCGGCGGACGATGGCACGGGCCAGCGCCACGCGCTGCCGCTGGCCGCCGGACAGCTCCTTCGGCTTGCGGTGCAGCAGGTCGCCGAGTTCCACCTTGGCTGCCGCCGCCCGCACCTGCGCCGCACGATCCGCGCCGCGCACCCCGCGCAGCTTGAGCGGGTAGCCGATGTTGTCCTCCACCGTCATGTGCGGATACAGGCCGTAGGACTGGAAGACCATGGCGATGTCGCGCTCGCGCGGCGGCAGGTCGTTCACCCGCGCGCCGCCGATCAGGATGTCGCCGCTGGTCGGCTCCTCCAGCCCCGCGATCATGCGCATCGTCGTGGTCTTGCCGCAGCCGGAGGGGCCGAGCAGCACCATGAACTCGCCGTCGCGGATCTCCAGCGACTGGTCGCGCACGGCGGTGAACCCGCCCCAGGCCTTGGTGACGCGGTGAAGGGCGACTTCGGCCATGCTGGTCTCACTTCACGGCGCCACCCGTCATCCCGCGCACGAAGTGGCGCTGGATGACGGAGGCGAGCAGGAACATCGGGATGGAAATCAGGATGCCGGCGGCCGCGATCAGTTCCCACAGGTCACCCCGTTCGGTCCGGAACCGCGTGATGCCGACCGGCAGGGTCACCGCATCGTCGCGCGTCAGGATCAGCGCGAACAGGAACTCGTTCCAGGTCAGGATGAAGCAGAACACCGCCGTCACCAGGACCCCCGGCCAGACCATCGGCACGACGATGTCGAGGATGACGCGCAGCCGCGTCGCGCCATCGACCAGCGCGGCTTCCTCGGATTCCGTCGGCACCGCATCCAGGAAGCCCTTCAGCATCCAGACCGCGAAGGGCGTCACGATGGCCAGGTTCACGATGACCAGCGCGAGGTGCGTATCCAGCAGGCCCAGGTCACGGAACAGCAGGTAGAAGGGCAGCACCACCACGACCGCCGGAATGAACTGCGTCGCCAGGATGGTGAAGAACAGCGCGCCCTTGAACGGCATTTCGAACCGGCTGAACGAATAGGCCGCCAGTGTCGAGGCCGGGACCGAGATCAGCACCGTCAGCCCGGCCACGATGGTGCTGTTCCACAGCGTCTGCCCGATGTTCCAGGGCGCGCTGAAGATGGTGCGGAAATTGTCGAGCGTCGGCGTGAAGATGACGGTCAGGTCGAACAGGTCGACCGGCCGCTTGAACGCCGTCAGCGCCATCCAGAGGATCGGGAACAGGATCAGGAACAGCGCCAGCAGCAGGATGGCGGATTCCACCGCCTTCCAGACCAGCTTCCGCCGCCGTGCGCGCGCAGCCTGGGCCAGCATCACGCGCCCCCCGGCTTGCGCAGCACCAGCTTCATGTACCAGATCGCCAGGAAGACCAGCAGCGCCGTGAGGATCCAGGCGACCGCGGAGGCATAGCCCATGTCGTACCAGCGGAAGGCGATGGAATAGACCAGGTAGGCCAGCGTCACCGTGGATTGCCCGGGGCCGCCGCCGGTCAGCGTCACCACCTGGTCGAACATCTTCAGCGCGAAGACGGTCTTGAGGATGGCGACCACCGCCAGCACGGGCATCAAGGCCGGGATCGTCACGTCGCGCAGCACCTGGAACTCACTCGCGCCATCGATGCGCGCCGCCTCCTCCGGCTCCTTCGGCAGGGCTGCCAGGCCGCCCAGCACCACCAGCGTCATATACGGCACCCAGCGCCAGGCATCGGAGAACACCAGCACCAGCAGGGCGGCGACCGGATCGGCAAGCCAGACATACCCCTCCAGCCACGGCACCAGGGCGCCGGCCAACCAGGTGAAGACGCCCATCTCCGCGTTGAACATGAAGCGGAAGGAGATGCCGACCAGCGCCGGCGAGACGGCGAAGGGCAGGATCAGCACGGCGCGCGTCATGCTGGCGAGCACACCCGCCCGCCGCAGCAGCAGCGCGAGGCCCAGCGCCGAGAGCACCGTGATGGTCACGTCGATGACCACGAACAGCGCCGTCACCGTCGCGGCATTGGCAAAATCGGGGTCATCCGTCAGTGCGGTGATGTAGTGTTCCGCCCCGATGAAGGGCCCCGGCGTCAGCGACCGCGTCAGGCGCCAATCCCGGAAACTGGTGACGAGCGAGACGGCCAGTGGCCAGATCGTCGTCCCCACCACCAGCAGGGCCGCCGGCAGGATCAGCAGATATTTCAGCCGGCGGTCCTGCATGCGCGATCAGCCGCGGCGGACGATGCGCCGCACGGATGCGGCGGCCGCGTTGAAGGCATCGGGCACGGTGCGGGTGCCAGAGGCCGCCTCGCTCATCGCCGTCTCCAGCGCCTCGCTGATCTGCGGCCATTCCGGGCCGAAGGTGATGCTCTGCGTGCGCGCCAGGCCCTCCGCCGCAAAGCGGTGCATGCCGCCGAAGCGCGCATTCACCGCCTCGTCCAGCAGGTTCGGCTGCATCACCGCGACCACGTCGCTCTCGCGCGGGTCGAGCAGGACCTCCCGCTCCAGCGCCGGGTTGGCGATCCAGGCGAGCAGTTCCGCCGCGGCGTCCTTGCGGCGCGACCAGCGCGTGATGCCCCACACCCAGGTGTTGGTGAAGGTGGTGCGCGGCTGGCCGGCGAAGCTCGGCATCGGCGCGAAGCCGATCTGCGGCTCGGTCAGCCGGCTCGATTGCGGGTTCAGCAGCGTCGATCGCACCCACCACCACACCGGCAGCATCGCCGAGTTACCCTGCCCCATGCTGTTCACCGCGTCCTGCTCGACGAAGGACACCGCGCCGGGCGGGGTGATGCGGTGGCGGCGCAGCAGGTCCACGTAATCCGTCACGGATTGCAGGCCGGCCGCGCTGTTGAAGGCCGGCTGGCCCTGCGCATCGAACAGCGCGCCGCCGCGGCCCCAGAGGAAGTTGTACCACACCATCAGGTTCTGGCCGTTGCCGCGGCCATAGGGCACGGCGACGCCGGACATGCCCGGCTCCTTCTCCTGGATCGTGCGGCCGGTCTCGACCAGCGCTTCCCAGGTCGCGGGCGGGGTCAGGTTGTGCTTCTCGAACAGGTCGCGTCGATAGAACAGCAGCTGCACATGCCCGCGGCTCGGCAGGCCGAGCAGGCGGTTGTTCACGCGGCCCTGGCGCAGATGCGCCTCCGGCCAGCGATCCAGCGGGATCGACTTGGCGCGCACCACATCGTCGATCGGGTCGAACAGATTGTTCAGGGAGGCGACCCACTGGTCCATCGCGATCGCCAGGTCGTAGTCGCCGCCGCCGCCCACCATCTCCGCCGTCAGCGATTCGCGCATGCTGGCGAAGGGGACGAAGGTGTACTTCACGTTGATGCCGGTCTGCTCGGTGAAGGCGGCGAGCCGCGCCTCATGCGCCCGGAACTGCGACGCGACGACGCAAAGCACCTTGAGCTCCTGCCCCGCGAAGGGCTTGCCGGGCCGCAGCCCCGGCGTGGCGGTGACGGAGGCCTGCGCCCTTCCGCCGGCCGCGAGGATGGCACCGCCCGCGGCGGCGGCCAGGATATCACGACGACGCACGGCCATGGCCCGGTCTCCTCCCTCTGCGCGATCGGTCCGCCGCGCCTGTTCTTGCATACGCATGCAAGCTTATCGGCAGGTCGCCGCCGCTGGCAAGCCCGTCATTGCGTCGCCTCCTCCCGCACCGGCCGCCAGACCAGCTGCCCGCCGATGCTGACGCAGCCTTCCGGCGGGACGCGCGCCGATCCACGCACCACAAGCTCGCCCGGCACCACCTGGTGCCGCGTCGGCGTCTCCGGGTCCTCGATCATCTCGCAGACCATCGCGACGGCGGCATCCACCATCGGCTGCAAGGGCTGGGAGAAGGAGGTCAGGGAGAAGGTCGGCCAGCGCGCCGGGCCGGTGTCGTCGAAGCCCACCAACGACAGGTCGCGCGGGATGCGCAGCCCGAATTCGTGGCGCGCCACCTCGGACACCGCGGTCGCCATGTGGTCGTTGCCGCAGAAGATCGCATCCGGCCGGTCCGGCCGCGCCAGCATCCGGCGTGCGGCGGCGGAGGCGGCCTCGAAGTGGTACAGGCCCACCTCGCGCATCGGCTGCGGCAGCCCCTGTTCGGCAAGCCAGCCGGTGAACCCACGCTCCCGGTCCCGGCTGGTGGAGGAATTCTCGATGCCCGCGAGGAAAGCCAGCCGCCGGTGCCCGCCGGCGACCAGGAACTCCGCGATCATCCGCCCGCCGCGCAGGTTCTCCCCGGTGACGGAGGAGACGTTCGCGGCGCGGCTGGTGCGGTTGAACAGCAGCACCGGGATGCCGGCCAGGCGGCACTGTTCGGCCAGCGCGGACGACAGGGTGGTGGAGGCCAGGATCAGGCCATCGACGCGCCAGGCCAGCACGTCCTGCAATTGCGGATCGGCATGGCGTCCGGCATCCGGCGTGAACAGCAGCAGCTGGTAGCCACGCGCCTGCAGGCCGCGCGACAGCGCCTCCAGCACCTCGGGGTAGAAGTGGTTCTGCAGATAGGCCGCGGCGACGCCGATGATGCGGCTGCGGCGCGTGGTCAGCGACCGCGCGATGGCGTTGGGACGGTAGCCGAGTTCGCGCGCCGCATTCTCCACCCGGGCGCGTGTCTCCTCCGCGATGGAGGCGCCGGGCGTGAAGGCGCGGCTGACGGCGGATTGGGAGACACCGGCCAGGCGCGCCACATCGGTCGCCGTCGCGTGCCGCCGCGCCGTCATTCCGCGGTCCAGCCTCCATCGACCAGCAGGGAGGAGCCTGTCATCAGCGTCGCGGCGTCGGAGCAGAGGAATAGGATGGCGCCCATCAGATCCTCGACCTGTCCCAGCCGGCCGAGCTTGATCTTCTCCAGCACGTTGGCCTTGAAGCCCGCATCGGCCAGGAAGGGCCGGGTCATCGGCGTCTCGATGAAGGTGGGGCACAGGGTGTTCACGCGGATGCCATGCGGCGCCAGGTCGATCGCCATGGCCCGCGTGATGCCCTCGATCGCCCATTTGGAGGCGCAGTAGACGCTGCGCCGCGCGCCGCCCACATGCCCCATCTGGGAGGAGACATGCACGATGGCGCCCGAAATGCCGGCCGCCATCATGCCGCGTGCGACGGCCTGCGCCACGAAGAAGGCGGCGCGGACGTTCAGCGCCATCACCGCGTCGAAATCCTCCGGCGTCACGTCCGGGAAGGCGGCGGGGCGGTTGGTGCCGGCATTGTTCACCAGCGCGTGGAATGGCCCCGCGGCGGTGATCTTCGCGCCCGCATCGGCGACATCCGAGACATCGAGCGGTAACGCCTCCGCCGACCCACCCTCCGCGCGGATCGCGGCGGCGGCTTGCTCGATCTCGGCGGCGGAGCGCGCGGCCAGCACCACATGCGCGCCAGCGGCCGCAAGCGCCGCCGCGGCGCCGAGCCCAATGCCGCGCCCCGCGCCCGTCACCAGGGCGCGGCGGCCATCGAGCCGGAAGGAAGGCGTCCTCGGCAGGTCCATCTCAGTCCGCCGCCTGGCCGTAGGGCACGTTGCGCCCGCCATAGCGCCGCAGCCGGACATTGGCCTGCTCCGCATGGCCCACGAAACCCTCGAGCATGCAGAGCCGCGAGCAATAGGCGCCGACCATCGCGCTCGCCTCGTCCGTCAGCACGCGCTGGTAGGTGACGGTCTTCAGGAACTTCCCGACCCAGAGCCCGCCGGTGTAGCGCGCGGCCCCCAGCGTCGGCAGCGTGTGGTTGGTTCCGATCACCTTGTCGCCGTAGCTGACATTGGTGCGCGGGCCCAGGAACAGCGCGCCGTAATTGGTCATGTTCTTCAGGAAGAAGTCGTCGTCGTCGGTCATCACCTGCACATGCTCGGAGGCGATGCGGTCGGCCTCCCGCAGCATCTCCGCCTTGTCCTCGCAGAGGATCACCTCGCCATACTCGGCCCAGGCCTTCGCCGCGATATCGGCAGTCGGGAGGATGGCGAGCAGGCGTTCCACCTGCGCCATCGTGTCGCGCGCCAGCTTCTCGCTGGTGGTCAGCAGGATGGCCGGGCTGGTCGGGCCGTGTTCCGCCTGGCCCAGCAGGTCGGTCGCACAGATCTCGCCGTCCACCGTGTCGTCGGCAATCACCAGCGTCTCGGTCGGGCCGGCGAACAGGTCGATGCCGACGCGGCCGAACAACTGGCGCTTGGCCTCAGCGACATAGGCATTGCCGGGCCCGACCAGCATGTCCACCGGCGCGATGCTCTCGGTGCCCAGCGCCATGGCGCCCACCGCCTGCACGCCGCCGAGCACGCGGATCTCGTCGGCGCCGGCCAGGTGCTGCGCGGCAACGATGGCGGGCGCGGGGCGGCCCTGGTAGGGCGGCGCGCAGGTCGCGATGCGCTGCACGCCGGCGACCTTGGCGGTGACCACGGACATGTGCGCCGAGGCCAGCAGCGGATACTTGCCGCCCGGCACGTAGCAGCCGACCGAGTTCACCGGGATATTCTTGTGGCCGAGCACGACACCAGGGAGCGTCTCCACCTCGATATCGGTCATCGAGGCGCGCTGGTGCTGGGCGAAGTTGCGCACCTGTTCCTGCGCGAAGCGGATGTCATCCAGGGCGCGGGCCGGCAGTTCGGCCAGGCAGGCGCGGATCTCGGCATCGGTCAGGCGGAAGTCGGTCCGGTCCCAACCATCGAAGCGGGCCGACATCTCGCGCACCGCCACGTCGCCGCGCTGCGCGATATCGGCGAGCAGCGTCTCCACCGTCGCGCGCACCGCGGTCTGGGCGGATTCCTTCTCCGCCGCGCCGATCGATCGCTTGAGCCAAACCGCCATGGCGCGCACCCATTCCTGTCCCTGAGCCCTCTATTTTGCATGCGCATGCAAGGTGAAGGCAAGCCCGTCCGTGACGCGGCAGGTCAGTCCGCCGCCATCCCGAGTTCCCGCATCCGCTTCCACAGCGTGGTGCGGGAAATGCCGAGCCGGCGCGCCGCCTCCGCCCGGTTGGCTCCGGCCTGGCGCAGGGCTTCGGCGATCGCGTCCCGGGTCGCGCCATCGATCGCGGCGCCGAGCCGGGAAGGCCCTGCCCCACCCCCGCCTTCCTCCAGCCGGCGTTCCGGGAACAGGTCGACTGGCCCGATCTCCTCCCCATCCGCCAGCGCCACCGCCCGCTCGATCCGGTTGCGCAACTCACGGACATTGCCCGGCCAGTCGTGGTCGGCGAGGCACGCCAGGGCGGCCGGGGCGAAGCGGCGCGGGCCGAGGCCGAAGCGCGCCACTGCCTCGGCCAGCAGGCGCTCCGCCAGCCAGGGCAGGTCCTCCGTCCGGCGGCGCAGCGGCGGTACCTCCACCGGGATGACGTGCAGGCGGTAGTACAGATCCTCCCGAAAGCTGCCCGCCCGCACCCGGGCCGCCAAATCGGCATGGGTCGCGCAGACCAGCCTTGCCGCGAAGGGCCGCTCCGCCGCGGCGCCGAGCGGCAGGTAGCTGCGCTCCTGCACCAGCCGCAGCAGCTTGGCCTGCAGGTCGAGGGACAGTTCGGCGATCTCGTCCAGCAGCAGCGTGCCCGCCCCTGCCCGCTCCACCACGCCGACCTGACGGCCGGTGGCGCCAGTGAAGGCGCCGCGCTCATGGCCGAACAGCGTGCTCTCGGCGAGGTCGCGCGGGATGGCGGCGCAGTTCAGCGCGACGAAGGGAGCATCGGCCCGCGCCGAGGCCGCGTGCAGGAAGCGCGCCGCAACCTCCTTGCCCACGCCGGTCTCGCCGGTCAGGGCAACCGGCGCATCCACCCGCGCCGCCTTGCGGATCAGGGCTTCGACCTCCCGCATCGCGCGGGAGACCCCAAGTACGGGTCCGGCGGCCTCGACCTTCGGCGCGGCCAGAACCTCTGCCAATGCGGCCGTCAGCGCATCCACCAGGCGGTCGACGTCGACCGGCTTGGTCAGGTAGTCCCGTGCGCCGGCGCGCACCAGCCGCACCGCCTGCGCCACATCCCCGAACGCCGTCATGAACACGGCCGGAAGCGCGCCGAGTTCCGCCACCAGGCGCTGGTACACCGCCTCGCCGGACATGTCCGGCAGGCGGATGTCGCTGACCACCGCATCGGGGCGCAGCGCCGTCGCCTCCCGCAATGCCGCGGCCCCGGTGGCGGCCAGGCGGGGGCGGAAGCCTTCGAGACGCAGGCGCTGCACCAGCGCCGGACCCAGGACGGGGTCATCCTCCACCACCAGCACCACCTTCGGCCCACTCATCCGCGGCCCCCGCCTTCACCAGGAATGGCCAGCGGGATCACCAGCCGGATCGCGGTGCCACCGGTCGGTCGCTCTGTCACCGAGGCGTGGGCATCCAGGTTGCCCAGCAGCGAGACCACCACACCGATCCCAAGCCGGCGCGAGCCAGGCTCCGATGCCGCCGCGCCGGTCAGCCGCATCGCCTCGGCCGGAGCCAGTCCGTCGCCCTGGTCGGTGATTTCGCAGACCAGGTCGCCACCCACGATCCTCGCCTGCAACCCGACGACGCCCTGCGGCGGCGTCGCGGCGCAGGCATTCAGCAGCAGGTTCAGAAGCACCTGCCGAACGCCACCGGAGCCCAGCCCGATGGGCCCCTCCGGCAGGTCCAGATCAAACGCCACCGTCACGCCGCGCCGCTCCGCCGCCGGACGCACCAGGTGGCGCAGATCCTCGAAATCCGCGCGGGTCAGCGGCCGGTCGTCGCCGGGCCGGTAGGCATCGAGGGTGCCGGTGACGATCCGCTCCAGCGCCGCGATCCCGCGCTCGAGGAAGCCGAGCGATTCCTCGCGCACCTCCGCCCGGTCACCGAAGCGCCGCAGGGTGGAGACGGCGGTGGCGAGGCCACCCAGCGGGTTTCGCACCTCATGCGCCACGGTGGCGGCGAGATCGCCGAGGGCCGCCACCTGCTCCCGCTCGGCCAGGACCGCGGACAGCCTCTCCCGCTCCCGCACCCCGTCGGCCATGCGGTTGTAGGCGCGCAGCACGTGCCGCGTCCGCGGGTCGGATCCGGCGACCAGCGCCTCGGGCAGCCGGGCGGGCGGGCGCTGCGCGCCCTCCGCCAATTCCTGCACCAGGGCGCGCAGCGGGCGACCGATGCGGCGCAGCACCAGCCCGGTCAGCACCGCGAAGGCGGCAGCCAGCAGCAGGTCCACGGCGACCACCGTCCAGGCCAGCCGCTCCCGCGCCGCCAGTACCGGGGCGATGTCGAGCGCGGCGACGAGGCGCCCGACCGGGCTCGAAACCTCCTGCACGCCGCGGCTTGCCCAGGCGATGCCGGTCTCGGCGTCGATCCGCCAGGTGGTGCCCGCCACGATCTCGGCGGCGGGCTCCGGCAAATCCGGGTCGCCGTGCCGGGCCAGCAGCCGGCCATCGGCGGCGTAAGCGAACAGCGCGCGCTCCACGACCCCGTACTGCTCGCCGAAGGCCCGCGCGAAACGGGCCGAGATGTAGGCCGCATCACCCGCCTGCAGCCCCGGCCGGACGCTGGCCACGAGTCCGTCGAGATAGACCTGGCCGACCTGCTGGAGTTGCCGGTCCGCCTGGCGGTTGGTGACCTGCAGGGCGACCTGGGTGGTGCCCACGGCCACCGCGAAGACGATCAGCCCGGCCGCCGCCGGCAGCCGCAAGGCGGGCAACAGGACCGGGCGCGGAAGCTGCCGGGGCCGGGCACTGGCTGGGGCAGGCGTCATGGCCCGGTCGGCTCCACCCATCCTCCCATCCCATCCCCACCCGCACCCCTGGGGCCCCTGCGTCAGGGCAGCAGGACCAGCGGCACGGTCTCCGCGGCGGTCTCGAAGGCGCAGCCGCGGATGCTGTCGAAGAACCCTCCGTAGCGTGTCGACAGGCAGGACACCACCGCCGCATCAAAGCAGGCCAGCCGCGCGCGCAGTTCGTCCACCTCGAAGTCAAGCCCGACCGGCGCCATCACCGCCACGCGGCGCCCATGCGCCCGCAGCAACTCGGCCTGGGCGCCGACCATCTCCCGCACCCCGCGCCGGTCGTCGCCGACCGGCAGGATGGACACCGGCGCCGAGGACCATAGCCCGGATCGCAGCAGCCCCGCCGCCAGCGCCCCGCAGCCGGGGGAGGAGCCGACCACGAGCAGCACGCCGCGGATCGTGCCCTGGCGACGCCGGACCCGCAGCACCGGCACGATGCGCGCGGCGGCGAGCGAGGCCGCCGTCTCGTGCCCCGGGTGGCTCTCCACCTCATGCGGCCCGGCCCCCGCCGGCACGATCACCAGGTCCTGCCCGGCGAGCAGCCGGACGAGATCCTGCGAGGAAGCTTCCTCATGCCGCGCAAGGGTCTCGACCCGCGGATGGGCGGCGGCGACCGACTGGAACTCGGCCAGGGCCGTCGCCGCGGCTTCCCGCATGCGGGCGCGGCTTTTCGAGGCGAGCCAGCTGGACCAGTAGGTGCCGCCGAGCGGCAGCGGCCCCCGCCAGGCCCGCGGCTCCAGCCCGGCACCCGACAGGCCGAGCACCGCGGCGTCGTGCGAGCGCGCCAGGTCCACCGCCTGCGCCGCCGCCTCGCGCTGCGCCGGGCCGCCGACCAGGCAGACCAGGATGCGGCGCAGCGGCACCGCCACGTCGTCGTTCCGCGCACCGGTATCCGGTTCGCGGATGGCCGCTTCGGCCTGGCGCGGGAACGCCTGGAGGGTGCTCATGGGCGGCTCTCCTTGAAACGGGGCGCGCGATGTCGGCGGGAAGGCCGCGATGCGCGCCGGGTTGATGTCCTGGATGCGACGCTCGAGCACGCCTGCAAGCGCGTCGGCCTGGCTCGCGGCGCCGAGCGGCGCGCCGGCGACATAGGCGGCGCGGCCGAGCGCGTGGGAGGCGAGAGGTGCCGTCAGGACCAGGAAGGCGACCGCCACGACGGTGGTCGCCACCGCGCCCGGTGTCCCGAAGGCGAGGCCGGCGCCGAGCAGCAGCAGCCCGGCCCCCGCAACCCCCGCCTTGGCGGCCGCATGCATGCGGCTGAAGGGATCGGGCAGCCGCGCCACGCCAAGCGCGGCCAGCGCCACGACGGCGGCGCCCGCCACGAGCAGGAGCGCGGCGAGGATCTCGATGAGGGTGTTCATTCGGCGGGCCTCACGACGGGCTTCCTGCCGTTGCGCTCCAGCAGCCGCGCGAAGGCGACCGCGGCGAGGAAGCCGACGAGCGCGATGCCGAGCGCGATATCGAGGAAGGCCGACTGGCCGGCGACCACGGCGGTGAGCGCAGCGAGGCAGACGCCGAGCAGGCCGAGCATGTCGGTGGCGATGGCACGGTCTGCCGAGGAAGGCCCAGCCAACAGCCGCCAGGCGACGGGAATGACGCCGAGCGCCACGATGACCAGCGCCAGCGCGGCGGCCCAGGGAATCAGCCCGGTGCTCATGGCAGCACCGCACGCACGCGGGTTTCCAGGATGGCCTTCATGTCGGCGACCGCCGCCGCCCGGTCCGGCGCGTCCAGCACATGCACGAACAGCGTGCGGCCATCGGCCGAGACGTCCAGGCTGGTCGTCCCCGGCGTCAGCGTCACGATGTTGGCGAACAGCGCCGTGCCGGCGGCCGAGCGGACATCGAGCGGCACGGCCAGGATCGCAGGACGCAACCGCTCCGTCGGCCCCAGCACGGCACGCACCACCGCGCCGGTGGATTTCGCCAGTTCGGTGAGGAAGGTGAGCCAGACCCGCAGCCAGGCGAGCGCGAGCTTCATGGGACGGCCTCCGTGAGCTGGACGGGGTTGGTGCCGAGCACCGCGGCGATGTAGCCCTCGCGGTCGAGCAGGCTCTCCGCCGCCGCGATCGAGAAGGCGGCGAAGGGCTCGGTCCACAGGCCGATCACCAGGGTGACGCCGCAGAGCAGGATGATGGGCGCGAAGGTCGCGAGCCGCTGGGCCGGGGTCCACGCGACCGGCGGCGCCGCCGCATCCGGTGCGGCCTTCCAGAACGCCTCGTTCCAGATCTTCACCATGGAGTACAGCGTGAGCAGACCGACGCCGAGGGCGACGAAGGCCAGCACATAGGCCTCCGCCTCCAGCCCCGAGCGGATCACGACGAGCTTGCCCCAGAAGCCGGACAGCGGCGGAATGCCGGCCAGCGACAGCGCCGGGATCAGGAAGGCGAGACCGAGCAGCGGCCGCGTGACCCATAGCCCGCCAAGCCGCGCGAGCGCGAAGGACCCGCCCACCTGCCGCATCGCGCCGGCCACCAGGAAAAGGTTCGCCTTCACCACGATGTGGTGGATGACGTAGAGCACGCTGCCCGCGATCGCGAGCGGTGTCATCAGCGCGACGCCGACCAGCATGTAGCCGATCTGGCTGATGATGTGGAAGCTCAGGATCCGGCGCACGTCGTAATGCGCGGCCGCACCCAGCACGCCCACCACCATCGTCGCCATGGCGACGACGCCGATGATCGGCCCGAACAGGGCCTGGTCATGCGCGAAGACCAGCGTGAAGATGCGGATGATGGCGTAGACGCCGACTTTGGTCAGCAGCGCCGCGAAGATCGCCGCCACCGGCATCGACGCCGTGTGGTAGGAGGCCGGCAGCCAGTTGAACAGCGGGAAGACCGCGGCCTTGGCGCCGAAGGACACCAGCAGCAGCACGCCCACCGCCGCCAGCGCGCCCTGGTTCTCGACCTGCGGCGCGACGCGCGCGAGATCCGCCAGGTTCAGCGTGCCGGTCAGGCCATAGACCAGGCCCACGGCGAGCAGGAAGAAGGTGGTGCCGACCAGGTTCAGCATCACGTAGCGGATGCCGCCATCGATCTGCTCCCGCGTGCGGTCGAGCACCAGCAGGCCGAAGGAGGCGATCAGCATCACCTCGAACCAGACATACAGGTTGAACAGGTCGCCGGTGGTGAAGGCGCCGGCAACCCCCATCAGCAGCGCATGGAACAGCGGCTGGAAGCCCGCGCGGTCACGCTCCTGCGCGCCGGGGCCCATGGCATAGACGGCGACCACCAGTCCCATGAGCCCGGTGATCGCCAGCATCGCGGCGGCCAGGTGGTCCACCACCAGGCTGATGCCGAAGGGCGCCGGCCAGTTGCCCATCTGGCCGACCACCATGCCGCCGGAGATGACCTCCGCCAGTAGCGCCAGGGTGGCGGCCAACAGCCCGATGGCGGCAGCCAGACCGACCAGCCGCTGCGCCGTTGGGCGCGACCACAGCAGGGCCGTGGCCGCGGTGGCCACGAGCGGGATCAGGATCGGCGCGACGAGGAGGATCTGGCGCATCACGCCGCCCTACCGTTCAGATGCTGCTTTGGCAGTGCCTGACGCCGTGGTCCTGTCATGCCAGGATCACGGCGCGGCGGCGGTGCCGGGATGGTTCTCATGCTGGCTGCCCAGGATGGCTCGGGAGGTAGATCCCCCGGCACCGCCACTCCGCCTCGACCGCTGATTAGGCTCTGCGATCCATCGCTGTGTAGGGCGACGACGGCGCGGGTGGGGTGCCGAACCTTCAATCGCCGGAGGGCACCATGGAGAGGATCAGTGTCGGGATAGACATCGCAAAGGACATCCACTGGGTCACCGCCATCGACGCCAACGGCGCCGTGCGGATCGACCGCAAGCTCCCCAACACGCCGCCCGAGATCGCGGGCTTGGCAGAACAACTCGCAGCCCTCGGCGGAGCTGTGCAGATCGGCATCGACGTCATCGGCGGTATCGCCAGCCTCGCCGAAGTCATGCTGGCCGAAGCAGGCTTCACCCTCGTTCATGTGCCGGGCCTGGCCGTCAACCGTGCCCGCCAGCGCACCGTCGGCGGCGAAAACAAGTCCGACCCGCGCGATGCTCGCACCATCGCCGAGCAGGTCCGCACCCGATCCGATCTTCGCAGGGTCGAACCGTTCACTGAGATAGACATCGAGATCAGGCTGCTGGCCGGCCGACGACGCGACCTGGTGCACGCCCAGACCCAGCGACTGGCCCGCATGCATGACCTGCTGGTCGGCATCTTCCCCGGCCTCGAAGCCCGCCTCGACCTCACCACCAAAGGGCCGCTGCATCTGCTGACCAAGTTCGTCACACCCGCCGAGCTGCGCAATGCCGGCCGTAAGCGCCTGGTGCGCCACTTGCAGGCCGCCGGCGGCCTGCCCAACGTCGAGGCCCTCGCCGACCGCGCGCTCGCCGCCGCCGCCGAACAGGCCATCGCCGTGCCAGCCGAGCGCATGACCGCGCGCATGATTCGCGAACTCGCCGCCGAGGCCCTGGCCTGCCGCTCCCGCCTCATCGAACTCGATCGCGAATTGGAGGCGCTGCTCGAACGCCACCCTGATGCGACCCTCATCCGCAGCCTGCCCGGCATGGGGGTCGTACTCTGCGCTGAACTCATCGCCGAGGCAGGCAACCTCTCCCGCTTCCGCTCCGCCGATGCGCTCGCCTCCGCCGCAGGCATGGCGCCCGTGCTGCGGCAATCCGGCCGAACCCGCTTCCTGCGACGACCCAATGGCGGCAACAAGGGCCTCAAGCGCGTCTTCTACCAGTCGGCCTTCTGCTCGCTCAGCCACGCCGATAGTCGCGCCTTCTACGATCGCAAGCGACGCGAGGGGAAACGCCACCACACCGCCGTCATCGCCCTCGCACGCCGCCGCGTGAACGTGCTCTGGGCCGTCGTCCAAAGCCGCACGCCGTTCCAGACCGGATTCAAAACAGCCAGTTGACTGAGCCATTAGGCTGCCTCCCGCCGCTCAGGGAGAGGCTGCTGCGCCGGTGCCGGTGCCACCGGCTGGTCCGGCGCCTCCGCCGCATCCATGTCCTCGGTGCTCACGCTGCCGAACTCGGCGTGGGCGCGCATCACCAGCACCAGCGCGAAGGCGGCAAGCCCGAAGCCGATGACGATGGCGGTCAGCACCAGGGCCTGCGGCAGCGGGTTCGCCGCGCCGGCCACAAGCGCCGTCGCACCGTACTCCACCAGCGGCGGCACCATCGTGCCGATCCGGCCGGCGGCGAAGATCGAGAGATTGGCCGCCGTGCCGAGCAGCACGAAGCCGAGCAGTGCCCGCGGCAGGTCGCGCGCCAGCAGCAGGTAGGCCGCCGCGGCGACCAGCACGCCGACGGTCAGGGCCAGGAACGCTCCCACGGCCTCAATCCTCCGCCACGAGGGCGAAGACCATCGCGGTGATCGTGCCGATCACCACGAGGTAGACGCCGACATCGAAGACGAAGGCGGTGTTCAGCGGCAGCTTCACGGGCAGGTCCGGGAACCACCAGCGATGCGTCAGGTAGCCGGCGGAGGGATCGAGCCAGGCCAGCAGCCCGCTGCCCGCCGCCAGCAGCAGGCCCACGCCGCACCAGGACGCCGGCGGCAGGCGCATGGCGCCCAGCGCCGCCGCCTGCCCGCGCGAGATCGCGTAGAAGACGAGCCCAGCCGCGGCGACCAGGCCGCCGACGAAGCCGCCGCCCGGCGCGTTGTGCCCGCGCACCAGCAGGTACAGCGACACCAGCAGCGGCACCCACAGCAGCAGCGGCGCGGAGGCGCGAAGGATGAGGGAGGCGGGCATCGTCAGTTTCCACTCCGGAGCGGGCGGGCCGCGCCGCGCAGCAGCGCGATGACGGCGAAGGCGGCAATGGCGAGCACCGCGATCTCGCCCAGCGTGTCGAGCGCGCGGAAATCCACGAGGATGACGTTCACCACGTTCTGCCCATGGCCGCCCGGGATGCTGTTCTCGCCGAACCACAGGCCAAGTCGCGGATCGAAGGGCGAGGCAAGAACGGCCAGCAGCAGCAGCGCGACGGAGCTGCCCGCCGCCACCGCCACCACGGCATCGCCGGCCCGCTGGCGGGGCCTGCGGGTATCGCGGCCGTGGATCGGCAGCCGGATCAGCACCGTCGCCAGCATGACGACCAGCAGCACCTCGACCGTGAACTGCGTCAGCGCGACGTCGGGCGCGCCAAAGGTCAGGAAGACCACTGCGGCCCCGAAGCCCACCAGCCCCAATGCCATCACCGCGGCAAGTGTGGTCGTGGCGAGCGCCGTCGCCACCGCGCCGGCGGCGATCAGGCCGAAGGCGAGCACGCGCGGGTCGACGGCCGCATCCGCCGGCCAGGCGAGGCCGCCGCGCGCCAGCAACATCACCAGCGGGCCGAGCGCCGCGACCAGCAGCAGCATCCGCATGTAGCCGCGCAGGCTGCCGTGCTGCACCGCCGCCGTGATCGCCTCGGCGAAGCCGACGGTGCCGGCCAGGGTGCGCTCGTAGCCGCGGCCCGGCCCCATGTGGTCCAGCACCTTCGTCGCCCGCAGATGCGGCATGAAGCGTGGCCACAGCAGCAGCAGGATGACGCCGAGCAGGACGGTGGCGACGCTCAGCGCCAGGATCGGCGTGAAGCCGTGCCACAGCTTCAACTGCGTCGCGGGCGGATGGCCGAGGATCGCCGCCGCCGCGCCATCCAGCAGCCAGTCGCCGAGGAAGGACGGTGCCGTGCCGGCGGCGAGGCCGAGAGTCGCCAGCAGGATCGGCCCGGCGAGCATCGCGACCGGCGGATCATGCGGCGCCATCGGCGTCGGCCGCACCGTGCCGAAGAAGATGCGCCAGGACAGCAGGCCGGCGATCGCCACGCCTGCTGCATTCACCAGGAAGCCGACGACGACGACCGGGCCCGCCCCGCCATCGGTCGCGATCTTCGCCTCATAGACGATCTCCTTCGCCACGAAGCCGACGAAGGGCGGCAGCCCGGCCATGGACAGCGCGGCGAGTACCGCCGCCGCGGCGGTCCACGGCATGGTGGCGCGCAGACCGCCGAGGGCGGAGGCGTCCCGCGTGCCCGTCTCGTGGTCCAGGATGCCGGCGACCAGGAACAGCGCGGCCTTGTACAGGGCATGGACCAGCAGGAAGGTCACGGCCGCGGTGGCTGAGAGTTCGGGCGCGACTCCGATCAGCATCGTCAGCGTGCCCAGCGCGGTGACGGTGGTGTAGGCGAGTACGCGCTTCAGGTCGGTCTCGCGGAAGGCGAGGATCGCGCCGGTCAGCGCCGTCACCAAGCCTGTCACCGTCAGCAGGTTCTGCCACAGCACCTCCGTGCCGTAGACCGGGTTGAACCGCGCGAGCAGGTAGATGCCGAGCTTCACCATGGTCGCGGAGTGTAGGTAGGCGCTGACCGGTGTCGGCGCGGCCATGGCGTTCGGCAGCCAGAAGTGGAACGGGAACTGCGCCGATTTGGTGAAGGCGCCGAGCACCAGCAGCAGCATCGCCGGCACCGCCAGCGGATGCGCCAGCACCGCCTCACGCGCCGCAATGATGCCGGAGATGCTGGTGGTGCCGGCGGCGATGCCGACCAGGACCAGGCCCGCCAGCAAGGCCAGGCCGCCGCCGCCGGTGATCAGCAGCGCCTGCAGCGCGGCCTTCCGGGCCCCCGGCTTCTCATGGTCGTAGGCGACCAGGAAGAAGGAAGCGAGGCTGGTCAGTTCCCAGAAGATGAACAGGGTGATGACGTCGTCGGCGGTGACCGACCCCAGCATCGCCACCACGAAGATGAGCAGCAGGACCACGAGCCGCGTCAACCGGGCATCGCCTTCCAGGTAACGGCCGGCGTAGAGAAGAACGAGCGCACCGATGCCCGTGATCAGCAGCGCGAAAAGCGCCGCGAGACCATCCAACCGCAACCCGCCCGCGATGCCGAGCGACGGCACCGCCCAGAAGTTGGCCGACACCGGATCTCCGCCGGCGATGCCCAGATAGAGGGCGAAGCAAACGGCCGCCGCCGCAGCCCCGACCGGTGCAGCGAAGGCGGGGCGCAGGCATGCCACGCCCGCCGCGGCGACGATGCCGAGGATGAGTGGAAGCTGCAGGATGAAATCGATCGAGGGCATGACAGGTCGCTGTTGGCAAGCTCTGTGCCAGTCGGCGATGTTCGTAGAATCAATGTCCTGGGCCAGCTGCCCGGGAACTGGCGTCAATGCCGTTGAACGTCGCTGAACGTCCGTGTTCAGGATGGTGAACACCGCTTCCTTCGGCTGCGGCGGATGCCACCGTCCGGGATGGTGGTGCAGCGCGCCTGTCCGATCATGCCGGGGCGGGTTTCGTGTTGCCCGCCTGTTGACGTGGTTCAGGGCGCCACTCTATCTTGAGAACGTAAGAGGAACTTGGGCGGGATGACGCTGGCGGCTTTCCAGAAGCGGTTTGGGAGCGAGGAGCCATGTCGCGCCCATCTCGAAGCCGTTCAATGCCGCGACTGCAGCCACCAGTTCTCGGTGGCGAGTGGGACCGCCCTGCACGGCACCAAAGTGGCACTCTGCAAGTGGTTCACGGCCATCGACCTGATCGCATCGTCCAGCAAGGGCGTTGCGGCCCTGCGGCTGGCTGACCTCATTGGCGTCAGCACCAGGACGGCGTGGTTCATGGGGCACCGCATCCGGGCAATGATGGCGGGACGCGACCGCCTGCTCAGGGGCATCGTGGAGGCGGACGAAGCCTATCTCGGGGGACGGAAGAAGCCCGAGGAGCCGCACGACGCGGCTGCGTCGAAGCGCGGCCGTGGTCGAGGGCGGGCGACGATGTTCGTCGCCGTGGAGAGGGGCGGCGAAGCACGGGCCGGGCTGATCGCCAGTCACACCAAGGAGGCCAACGGGGGTGCGCTGCGGGCCTCGGTGGACCCCGGAGCGCGGCTGATCTCGGATGGGCTGCCGGCCTACCGGGAGCCAGGGCGCGGCTTCGCCGCCCATGACACGGTGGAGCACGGGCGGCGGCGCTTTGCTGAGGGCGACGCCCACGTCAACACCGCAGAAGCGTTCTTCGGGCTGTTCCGCCGCGCCGTGAACGGCGTCTGGCACCACATCAGCCGTAAACATGCCAGCCGCTACCTGCATGAGATGGAATGGCGCTGGAACCGCAGGAAGGTGGTCGCCACCGAGCGGGCGGACGCCATCCTGTCAGCGCTAGCGCCGCCGCTCGGCTGGTCCGCGCTGACGGAGCGGGCGGCATGACGGAGGTCGTGCAGGCCGCGACGTTCTGCGCCACCCTCAAGGCGCAGCAGGAGCATGTGCTTCGCGGGTGGGTCGGCTCCTGCCGATGGGTCTGGAACCGATGCGTCGAGTTCGACGGCACGCATCGGGAATGCACGGGCAAGTCCATCGCCTATGCTGACCTGACGAAGTGGCTGCCGGTCTAGAAGGAGAGCCATCCGTGGCTGGCCGAAGTGCCCGCCATCGCCTTGGTGGATGTGGTTCGGCAGTACTGCCAGGCCCGGAGCCGAGCGTTCGCGGACCGCAAGGCGGGGCTGCCGAAGGGAAGCCAGGCTGGCTTCCCGAAGTGGCGGAAGCGAAAGGCGGGCGAGGGGTCGGTCTATCTCGCGTCGGCGGCGCTGCCCGAGCTGACCCGCAGGCACACCAAGCACGCGCGCGGACGGGCCAATGTTATGCGCCTTGGTGCCATCCGCATCCGGGGTGGGCGCTGGCCCGAGGGACACCTGCTGGCCGCCCGGCTGCGCCTCGACGGTGAGCGCCGTGTGTTCTCGGTGCAGTTCAGGGCGCCGCCGCCGGCGGCGCGGGTGCCAGTGCCCGAGCCGACTGTGGACGTGCTCGGCCTGGATGGCGGCCTGTCGGCCCTGGTGGTCGAGAGCGATGGCGCGCGGCATGAAGCGCCGCGGCATCTGCGGAAGGCCGAGAAGAAGTTGAAGCGGCTCCAACGGCGCTGGAGCCGTGCGGAGCACGCCAGGAAGAAGGAGGAGCGCGAGGTCAGCCGCCGTCATGCGCGGCGGCAGCAGAGGCTTGGCCGTGCGCACCGTCAGGTGCGGGACCGGCGGGCCGACCATCATCACCACCTTTCGTCGGCGCTGACAGCCAAAGCGGCCGTGATCGGGGTGGAAGATCTGTCGGTGCAGGGCATGGCCCGTAACCCGTATCTCTCGAAATCAGTCGCGGACGCGGGGTTGGGCGAGTTGTATCGGCAGGTCGGCTACAAGGCCGCGTGGCGTGGTCGACGACTGCACGAGGTCGGGCGCTTCGAGCGCAGCACCGGGTGCTGCCCGGATTGCGGCCTCGTGGGGCCGCGCCTCGGCCTCAAGGTTCGGGTCTGGACCTGCCACTGTTGTGGCCGGGTGCATGACCGGGATCATGCTGCCGCTCGTTGGGTCGAGCGGTTGACACGGGAATGGGTAGCCCAAGGCATGGGCGAACCGGCGGTCGGGGCAGCCCGGCAGCCTACGCGCGGGGAGACGGGAGAGCAGCGACGTGGGCTTGGCCTGCGTCGTGGTGCCCGTCGTGGAGCCGCGAACGGAGATACGGGTTCGGATCAGCCCCTTGTGGCTGCCGGAATCACGTCAACGATGCCGTCGTGTTGACTCGGTACAGGGTTTCAAAAATAGTGAGGCGCTAAAAATGTATATCTTTATGCAATAGTAGGTCAGCAACAGTGCCACCGGGATCTCGCCGATGAGGTTGATCGCGCTTGCCATGGCCGGGCTGATCTTCGCGCCGCATGAGCCTGCCATAGCACAATCCGACGCCGTGACGCGTGCCCTGATCCAGCAGTTGAGCCGGCTGCCGAGTGCCGAGCGGGGCATTCGCCTGCCCGCCCCGGCTCCCGCTTCGGTCGCGGCGCCCGCTTCGGCTCCGGCTTCGGATGCCGTGACCAGCCCTGTCGCCCCTGAAGCACGTCGCCGCTCCGCTCCGGCCGTGGCGGATGTGCGTCGGGCTACGACGGCCGGTGGACGTTCCCGCCGTCAGTATCACCGTGACGTTCCCGTCAGGATCGGCAGACCTGACACCGGGCGCGGAGGCCGTCCTCCTGCCGCTTGGGCGGGCGCTCAGCTCGCCGGATCTCAGCGCGGATCGCTTCAGGATCGAAGGCCATACCGACCGGATTGGCTCAAGGGACATGAATCAGGCGTTGTCGGAGCGACGCGCCGAGGCCGTGCGGGATTTCCTGGTGCGGCGATATCAGGTCGATGCAGCGCGCATCGAGGTGGTCGGATGGGGGGAGGACGATCCCTTGATCCCCACCGCGGATGAGGTGGCTGCGGCAGCCAATCGCCGGGTGCAGGTCCTGAACCTGGGGCGGTAGTTCAGTGTTTTCGCGCCGGAGATCCCCGACGCGCATGATGGGACGGGTCCTGGCAGCCGACAACCATCAAAGTTTCGACCGATATTTTTCATGAATATCGATTTTATTTAATGAAATATCGAAAATTTCTGTTAAATTCTGGCTGCAGGCCGCTTGTCCCTTCGGAAAATCAGTCAGAAGGCCCGAGTTCATGCGGTCAACGCACGGCACTGCCATCCTGCTGCTGCTCGGCTCCCAGCAGGCCACGGCCGCGGCCGGTGCGGCCGGCGAGGAGCTTTCGGGGCTGGCCCAATCCTTCTTCTGGGCCGAGGCGCGAGGCCTGCTGGTGACGCATTGGAACGTGGCGGAGATTGCCGCAGTCAACACCATGGCCCAGATGCTCCAGCTTCAGGAGCAAGGACCCGACTCCGCCCTGGCGCTGCAACGGGCGCAACTCGACCTGGTGCAAAGGGCCGGCACCGGCCCCTTCCCGGCCGCCTACGCTCATACCCGCTTCTGGGCCGGCTTCGCGCTGATCGGCGATGGCCGCCGCTCACCGGCCCGGCCTTCGGGGGCCCGGGCCGCGTCACTATAAGGCGCGGCCCGGGCAAGGACGTGCAGGCACGGCTGGCGCAGGCGGGAACCCGGCCGCCTCGGCAGCCGTTGGACGGCAAGGCAGGGGCGAGCCGGCAGGGGGTCGGGCCGCGTTCCTGAAGCGGCGCGCAGGATCCCCTTCGGTCGCGACGGCAGCATGCAAGGCGCGGCCTCGCGCGGCCAGGACATCCCAACCTCACCCCTGCCAGGACGCGCTGAAGAAGGGAGAGGTCGGCATGGCGGATCGTGGAACGGTGGTGATCACGGGCGCCTCTGCCGGCGTCGGCCGCGCCACTGCGCGCGCCTACGCGCGGCGTGGCTGGAACGTCGCGCTCCTCGCGCGCGGTGCGGAGGGGCTCGAGGCGGCCCGCGCCGAGATCGAGCGAGACGGCGCGGCGGCGCTGGCCCTGCCGGTGGACGTCGCGGACCCCGACGCGGTGTTCCGCGCCGCCGGGCAGGTGGTCGCGGCCTTCGGCGCCATTGACGTCTGGATCAACGCTGCGATGGTCACCGTGCTCGGCGAGGTCGCGGAGATCACGCCCGAGGAGTTCCGCCGCGTGACCGAGGTGACCTATCTCGGCTCCGTCCACGGCACTCTGGCGGCGCTGCAGCACATGCGCCCGCGCAACCGCGGCACGATCGTGCAGGTGGGCTCGGCGCTGGCCTACCGCGCCATTCCTTTGCAAGCGGCTTACTGCGCCGCCAAATTCGCGATGCGCGGCTTCACGGACTCGCTGCGCAGCGAGTTGATCCACGCCGGCAGCGGCGTGCGCCTGACGATGGTGCAACTTCCGGCGGTCAATACGCCGCAGTTCGACTGGGCGCGCAACCATATGCCCCGCCGTCCGCGCCCCGTCGCCCCTGTCTTCGCACCGGAGGCCGTGGCGGAGCATATCCTGCGCGCCGCGAGGGAGGCGCCGCGGGAGCTATGGGTCGGCGGACCCGCCGTGCAGGCGATCCTGGGCAACATGGTTGCACCAGGGTTGCTGGACCGGATGCTGGCTGTAGCTGCTGGC